>CAXEVD010000360.1:0-2766 GCA_963999395.1 uncultured Halieaceae bacterium | reverse complement strand
TGCCGGGCTTCTAGTGCGCGGTTCAGCCGCTGGTATTGGTATGACTCGATCACGCCATGCCGGTTGGAGACCAACTGTACGAGCTCACCGGTCTTGCCCTGTACTACCGACCATAGCGCATCGACGGTGTCGACACCGGGCAGCGGTATTGCATGGTAGGGCTGGGTGAGATCACCAACGTAGTGCAGGCCCCAGCCGAGAAAGCGCCAGCCCCAATAGTCATGTCCAGTGCTAAACGCAAGCTCGGCTAACTCACCAAACAATGCGATGCGCCACAGGGGGTAAGTCCGCAGCAGCGAGGGCTGCGCCGTCCGTGTCAGCCAGTCGAGATGGTAAAACCCCATATGAAAGGGGGCTTGAGAGCTGTACTCAAGGTTGGGGTTCCCAAAGGGTTGTATTCCAAAGCCATAGCGCTGACCGAAGTCGGTGCCGTTATCCGCAAAGAGCCCGATGTCCATCCCGAAGTCGGGCTCGTCGTTGGCACTGGCAATCACTTCGGCGATCGATATGGGTTCGCCCGGCGCCAAGGCCCAGTAACGCGCCGTCAGCTGCAAGGTACCCCCTCCCAAAAAACTCAGCTCGGACCAGGCCAGCGGCGGCTGCTCCGGCTGGGCACGCTCGGGGGAAGAATCCACGTAAAGGCGATACGGCAGCATCGGGTTGACCCTGATCGCCGCAAAAAAGCGCTCAGTAGTGGGTGCGTGATCCGTCCCCCAGCGCAATTCTTCCGGGGTCGGCGGGTAGTGCTCGATGGTGGCGACAGACCACGACTCGACCGCTTCTAGGGTCTCGGCGATACCCGTTTGCTGAGCTGCCAAAAAGGCGCCGAGCGGCTCGGCCGCTACGGTCTGGTGAATCAGCTCAGGCTGACTCCTGAGCAAGGGCCAGACCAGACTCGCGTGGTCAGACCAACCCCAGGCGGACGGCACCAGCGCGACAGCCAGCCACGCCGCAACCATCGCCCGATTCAGGGTGGTGCGCACAAATCGAATGAGCATCCAGTTCATGGAAACAGGCTGACACGGTTAGCGTGAGCGATTCAAGCGGTGGATGTCAGGCGTTGGTTATCCAGAGCGTTTGGTAGGGAGCCAGGGTCCACTCAGGTAATCCTTCCTCGACGGGCGCCCCGCAAATGAGCTCCCGCCAACGGTGATTGACCACAAGATTCAGGCGGCTCAACGGCAGGACCTGCTCTTCATGAGTGAGGTTGTGCACACAGAAAAGGCTCTGACGTCGGTCGAGCGACTGTCGCCAGAACCCGAACAGCTCATCACCCAAGTGCAGGGTGAATTGGGTTGCGTTGGGGTGGAATGCCGGCTGTGCCTTGCGCAGGGCGATGAGGTGCCTCAGCGCCTCAAAGACGGCGTGGTGGTCCGACGCGTTGCAATCCAGCGCGCTCGACAACGCGCCCAGCTCCCACTGATGCCGGTTGATCGACCGGTTATGGCTGGTGTGAGCCAGACGCTGGAGGTCATTACGGGTACCCAGCAGGGAGTGGATATAAAAAGCGGGCACACCCTCGAGGCCCAGCATAATGGCGTGCGCGCACAAGAAGCGCTCGAGCCCCCACTCGTCCTTGCCACGGGTGGTGCCCTGGAGCGCGTCTCGCAGCGCAATGTTGATCTCATAGGGTTTGGCTTCACTGCCGGCGGCCTGCCGCCACGAGACACGACCCCCGAACCGCTCCATGGTGCCCAAAAGCTCCTCGACCTCGGCCTGCTCCAGCAGGCCCTCTACCGGGCGCAGCCCGATGCCGTCATGGGAGGCGATGAAGTTGAAGTAGATGGTGCCATCCTGTGCCGGCGGCATGCTCATCATCCAGGTCGACAGGTAGCGGCTGGTGCCGGTGACCAGCGCGTGCACCAAAAGCGGCGGTAGGGAGAAGTTGTAAATGCCGTGCGCCTCATTGGCGTTGCCAAAATAAGACAAGTTCTCGCGGTTGGGCACGTTGGTCTCGGTGATCACGATCGCGTCGGGCTGCGCGCACTCGATGATCAGGCGAAACAGTCTGATCAGCTCGTGCGTCTGGGGCAGGTTCATGCAGGTGGTGCCGCTCTCTTTCCACAGAAACGCCACGGCATCGAGCCTGAACACCCGCACGCCGGCATCGAGTAACTCGCGAATGATGCTAACGAACTCCACGACCACCGCGGGGTTGGCGAAATTAAAGTCGACCTGATCGGGACTGAAGGTGCACCAGACGGCCCGCTCGCCCTGCTGGGTTTCCACAACGTTCAGGAGCGGCGTAGTCCGGGGCCTGACCACGTGGCTGGTATCGAAGGTCTCGTCCGGTGCAAAAAAGTAATCGTCGCCGGGGGCCTCACCCTTACGAAAGTTCTCAAACCAGGCCGAACGACTCGAGCAGTGGTTGAGCACGAGGTCCGCCATCAGACGATAGTCGACACCCAAGCGGGTGATGTCCGACCAGGTGCCGAGCGCCTCGTTGACACTCGAGTAATCGAGCACCGCAAAGCCGTCATCCGAGGTCCAGGGGTGGAAGGGCAGCACGTGCACCCAGCTCACGAGTGCGCCCAATCGTTGTGTGAAAAAGCCATGGAGGGTCTTGAGGGGCGCCTCCTCACCGTTGAGTAGTGAGTCGCCATAGGTGATCACCGCCACATCGGTCTCGTCCCACAGGTTGCGATGCGCCGGCGGCGGCGACTGCGTGGCGTCGTGTGCGATGGCGTATAGAGATCTCTGGGCCCACGCCTCTAGGAGCTACTAGCCCTTCGCCTGGAGACGGCGAGCCTGTGTTTGGCTATTGTA
>CAXEVD010000359.1:0-2770 GCA_963999395.1 uncultured Halieaceae bacterium | reverse complement strand
GTCTGTAGAAGTATTGCGCGGGCCTCAAGGTACCTTGTTCGGCCGGAACACCATTGGCGGCGTCATTAATGTTACGCGTAGCAAGCCCACGGGTGAGTGGGGTGTGAAGTTACAAGGGACTTTCGGTGATCAAGACATGACCGATGTCAAAGGCGTGCTGAATATGCCACTGGGCGCGAACGGCGGTATCAAGCTCGCGTTCAAAAATATCCAGTCAGATTCTCACGTCTACAACACCACACTTAACGGCCGCAGGGAGTTCCGTGACTCCACCACTGTGTCAGCAACGATCCGATACGACTTTACCGAGAATACATCGGTCATGTTCACCTACGATGACTATGATCACGACACCATCGCTCCGGATAACCTGATGGTAGGCCCATTCCCAGAGGCACTGACCGGTTATCTTTCCTCACAGTCCAATGATTACAAGACCTCTCCCCAGCTCAATCCGCTAGAAGCGTATATGTGGGGCGACAACTCTACCTTGCAATTGACTCACAATTGGGCAGGGCACCAGTTCAAGTACACCATGGGCATCATGGACTACGAGGAAGAGGTGCATGAATCTTCGTGGGGCTCTTCAACGGTATTCTTCCCCGTCAATCGTGATCAGGAGTTTAAACAAACCTCGCACGAACTCCAGATCAGCTCCGATTCAGACGGGCCTTTGAATTATGTCGCGGGCTTCTATTATCTTGAGGCGGATTCCTACATCACCTCAGGGCCCATTCAGCCTTTTACTGTGAATCATGAAGCCGAAGCGCAGGCATTCTACGGTGAGCTGACCTATGACTTAAACGACGAATGGTCCATTACCCTTGGGGCGCGTTACACCGAGGAAGACAAGAGCATGCAAACATATTCTTGGCCACCGGTGGTCGGCGATGCAGATCGCATTGCGGGTAACATCGATCCAAATGTGTTGCAGATGGCGGCTACACCAGAGTTCTCGGATGACAACCTGACATACCGCGCTGTGATCCAGCGCAACTTCTCTAAGGGAATGGTCTACGCGTCATACTCGTCGGGCTTCCGTAGCGGCGGCTTCTTTAACCGCGGCACATCACCTGCTGAAGTGGAGCCCTATGACTCGGAGGAGGTCGACAGCATCGAAATTGGTCTGCGTTCCAACCCTAGCGAGAACACGCAGCTTAATCTGACGTACTTCAGCTCTGAATATACGGACATGCAACTTCCATTGATTACCCCTGCCAGCTTTCCGGAGTGCGGCAAAGGTGGAGCGGAGGAAGATGCCGCGGGAATCACCTGCTCTTTCATCGCCAACGTCGGTGAAACCAGCATGGACGGGCTCGAGGTTGAGGGCATTTGGATGCCTACGTCAACGTTAACGTTGCGGGCCGCATTGGGCACGCTGGATGCCAACTATGATTCTTATGACTATGCCGGTCGGGACATCGCAAACGTTGCTCAGCTGTTGTATGCACCTGAACTAACCTGGAGCGTCGGTGCAGAGCATATCTCTCAAATGTTCGGTGGTGAACTCATCCTCACAGCTAACTACAGCTTCCAGGACGAAGTCTTCACCCAAACGCCATGGGCGATCTATGACCCTGCCACATTCCCCAAAATCACTATCGACGATTGGGAAAGTCTCGACGTTTCAGCGACCTACTTACGCGATACTGAAAATGGCACCTTCAAAGTAATCCTTTACGGTACTGACGTCTTGGAGGACGGTAATCGTGTTCAGCGTCGGTATACAACGGGCTCTTTTACATGGGCTGAGTTGGCTCCACGACAGCAGTTTGGCGTTACTGTCGGTTACGAATTCTGAGCTGATCCTCGTACAATGCGAAAGCCACCTGCAGGTGGCTTTTTTGTGCCTGATCAGACACCCTCTTTCGCAGAAAACAGACATAACAAGGACGCCTGAGATGATGCATTCCGTCGTGCTGGCCAAAAGACCCCATGGTAATCCCGTCGAAACAGACTTTGCCTTGCGGGAGGCACCCCTGCCTAAGGTCTCAGAGGGATCTTTTCTCACTCTTAACACCTATGTCTCGCTGGATGCCGGATTTCGCAACTGGATGAACGAGGACTCGGGGGACGAAGTGTTACCGGCCATGGAATTGGACGAGCCCGTCATGGGCCTGGTACTAGCCGAGGTGCTGGAATCAAAACATCCAGACTATCAGGTCGGCGACAAGCTGATGGCCCGCTTTGCCTGGCAGACTCACAGCCTGAGTGACGGCAGCGATTTCATTGCCAGACTCCCCGCTGAACTTGAGTTCAACCCCAGTGCCTACATGGGCGTCTTGGGCGACACCGGTATGTCGGCCTACTTCGGTATGACCGACATTGCCAAACCCACCGCAGAGGATTGCGTTTTGATCAGTGGCGCGGGCGGCGCAGTGGGTACCATCGCGGGGCAGATTGCCAAACTGTCCGGAGCGCGGGTGATGGGCGTCGTGGGCTCGCAGGCCAAGGCTGACTGGCTGTGCAACACACTGGGCTATGACGACGCCGTCGTGCGTTCAGGAGACACAACGCTGGCAGAAGCCATTGCTGAGGCCTGCCCGGATGGCGTGGATGTGTTCTTCGATAACGTCGGCGGGCAAACACTGGAAGCGGTCATTAGCAATATGAATCACCGCGGTCGATTAGTGCTATGCGGCGCGATCTCGGGCTACGGCGTGACACCCCACGGACCGAGCAACCTCTTTGAACTCGTCACAAAAGAGCTCTCGGTCGAGGGTTTCATGACCCATTTCCGCCACGATCGCTACGACGAAGCCCGGGAGCA
>CAXEVD010000358.1:0-2778 GCA_963999395.1 uncultured Halieaceae bacterium | reverse complement strand
GGTGTTGAATTCGCGTACAGCACTGAAGCCGGCGGCGAGGCACATCGCGGTGAGTTCGTCTGCGGTACGAGGTCGACCGCTACCCATCGCCCATAAATAGAAACTGAAATAAGTATCTCCGATGGGCTCGGCACCCGGTGTGCCGGCCATCGGCTCAGCGATCAAAAGGTGGCCGCCAGGCTTCAGTGCGCTGCACAGGCGACTCAGAAGCCCGTTTACCGGTTCATCGTCGTGGTCATGGAGCACCCGAATCAGAGAGAACAGCTCAACGTCCTGAGGTAAGGGCGACCGGAACATGTCAGTCGCCACAAATCTTATATCGCTATTGGCACGCTGATTCTTAGCTTCAGAGACCACCTCGGGGAGGTCTAGGACGCTCACGGCAATATGAGGATGACGTTTAGTCACCATGCGAGCGAAATGACCCGTGCCGCCGGCCACATCAATCAGGCTCTGATATTCGTTGAGTGACACGGTATCGAGAATGTGGTCCGAGATGAGCGCCAGTGAACTGCTCATTAGCTGGCTGTACTCTCTGTGGCCTTCATCCGGATTATTGCCGCCGGGCACGTAACTCCAATAATCACGAAGCCCCGTGCTGTCTCGGTGTTTGAGCACCGCTAGAGGGTCGGCCAGATCGCGATACAGCACCGCATGGTGCCTTACCATATCTGCTACGCCGGGGTTGCCGAGCACAGATGCGCCGAGTTCACCCACCATCCAGAAACCTCGTGACACCTCCTCGGTTAACTTCAATGCCTGAGCGGCAGTCAGCAGCGTGTGCGCAGCACGCGGTGTGAGTCCGCACATGGCGGCCACTGACTTCGTCGATTCGATACGGCCCTGCAGAACGGCCAGCAGGTTACTTTGGACGACCGCGGTGAGTGTCTGTGTGTAGACAAACCCTGCTGTCAAATGATGCAGCTCAACCGCTTTTTTACTCGCAATGCGTCGTACTAGCGGCGTTTTCGCTGCCCATCGTTGGAACTCAGTGTTGGCCAGCAGCCGGTTACGGAATAGTCGCCAGCGACATCGCCAATCTGAAGGGGTAGGCTGTTGGTCCGGCCATATGTCGGGATCAGCCAACATCAATCAGGCCGCGGTGCGTCCCATTTTCTCTGGCACGAAACGTGCTGACTGTGCCCGGACAAGTCGCACCAAATTGTCGCGCCCCGTGCAGTGGGGGACGCTGTCGAGGCCTTCCTCCAGTAACGTTTTGAGCCGATCGGTCGCCCCGTCCAGGCCGAGCTCATGAACCGCGTTGGGGCGTCCGAGCTTGGCGTCAATACCCACCGCCTTGCCGATGGTTTCGGGGTCACCCACGGCATCCTTGATGTCGTCAGCGACTTGAAACGCCTCGCCAATACAGGCGCCCAGATTCACCCAAGGCCCTGGATCTACGCCGGCCGCGGCCGCGCCCGCGCAGGTTGCAGCGATAAAGAGCGCGCCAGTTTTGGCGCGGTGATAGCGGGAAACATCTACGCTGGGCTCGCACTCCCAGGCCTGGCCAGCTGCTATGCCGTGCGGCGCGCCAACTCCTCGTGCCAGTATCGACAATATCAGGGGCACTCGCTCAGCCCTGACATGGTGGATAGCATGAACCGCTAGCGTCTGGAATGCCGCGACGATAAGAGCATCGCCGGCCAGCACTGCAATACGCTCGCCAAACTTTGCGTGAACCGATGGTTTGCCGCGGCGCTCGATGGCGTCATCGAAGCATGGTAAGTCGTCGTGAACCAGTGAGGCGCAATGTAGGAACTCTCCCGCCGCTGCCGCTGCGGCCGCCAGTGGCCTGTCACTGCTGTTATTGGCCAGCGCTACCGCCATGCAGAGCTGCGGTCTCACCCTTGCTCCACCGGGAAAGACGGCGTATTCCATAGCCTGTGCGAGCATTGGCGGGCATTGGGAAGTGGTATGTTCTGCGAGGAATTCGCGAATATCCTCCTCGCAGTCGAGCAGCGGGTCCTGCATTAGCAGCCCTCCCCTGTTTGTCAACACAACATGACAGTCATAAGTGTTATATTTATATGACAACCTACGCCACTCTCCTACGCCGCGCAACCCCTATGAATCAAGCCAACAAAATGCGCTCTTCCGATCCGCACTCTGCCGGCCTGGCAACAGATGGCCTCGGTTTCAGTCGCCCTGTTCCAGCTGGGGGGTATCGATGGTGGTATATCGATGGTTTCAGTGACTGTGGTCAATTCGGCATTACGCTGATTGCTTTTATCGGCAGCGTGTTCTCCCCTTATTACTTCCGCTCGAGATCCAAGGGCGCCATGCTCGCTGAGGACCACGTCAGTCTCAATGCGATTCTCTACGGACCGAGTCAATCCCGTTGGTGCATGACCGAGCGCGGCAGCACTGCGCTGTCACGGTCATCGGCTTATCTTGCGATTGGCCCCAGCGCTATGCGACTCGCGGACAGCGGAATAACCATCGAAATCGACGAACGTGCAACGCCCTTTGGGCAGCGAGTGCGTGGTGTCGTTCAACTTCAATTTGAGAAGCGCGGAGATACGTGCTTTGAGTTGGACAATGCAGGAGAGCACTGGTGGTGGCCCATAGCGCCGCTCGCGCAGATGCAAGTTGCAATGGAGCGACCGGCATTGGAATGGACAGGCTCGGCTTACATGGACTCGAACTTCGGAGCACGTCCGATTGAGACAGGTTTCTCTTCGTGGAACTGGTGCCGAGGACATTCAGCCGCCCGAGGCTGTCAGATCCACTACGACGCGCAGCTTGCTGCCGGCGGCAGCAAGCAGTTGTCACTATCAG
>CAXEVD010000357.1:0-2779 GCA_963999395.1 uncultured Halieaceae bacterium | reverse complement strand
CGTCCATGACCAGGGCCTCAGTGCCCGGCGCTACGCCGACGAGCAGGGTGGTCACCCATAGCGGGCGCAGTAATCGCTCAAAGACGTAGAGCCCGACGTCGACACGCGCCGAGACATGGGTGTAGATCTCCGCAGGCAACAGGAACTGCCTCAGCGACATTCTGCGAACGCGGCCGTCCGCGCCCTTTGCGCCAACACCCTTGCGCAAGAGCCAGATGGTGGTGGCAAGGCCGGCAGTCAGCAGCAGGATGGGCCATGTCAGATCTCGGGGCACATGCGGCGCTATCACGACAAGTGTGTCGGAGATGAGTTGGTTGAGTGGTCCGGCTGTGCTGTCCATCGAGTGAGTATACGATCAATATGCACTGGCAATGGCGGCTTTGCCTTCCTCTCAAGGTCTGGGCCTTAAAGATGTTGTTCCGGTCGGGCTCGTGTCAGAATGTGGTGGTATCGCTATCGGGTGCTTTATTGATGGAGCCTTTACACGGAACGGTCGCGAGCCTCTTCCTCGGTGATACGGGAACACTGAATAAGGCCGCGCAGGACTCGCTCGAATTTGCTTTTGACGGAATCGTCGGTGACCGGCACCGGGGTCTCACCCGCAAAGCCTGGGAGCAGACTGACAAACAACCCGGCGGCACCGAGCGGCGCAATGAGCGGCAGTGGTCCGCCGTGGCACAGGAAGACCTTGATCAGGCATCCCAGGTGTTGAGCCTTGCGCACCCGCTGAGCGCCGGCGATGTAGCGGTGAACCTGAGTATCTTGGGTATACCGGATTTTTCCCGCTTGCCGCGCGGTACGACCCTCACCTTCGAAAAGGGTGTGGTGCTGATGGTGGAGGAGTACAACCCGCCCTGCAGCCGCATGGCACGTTATATATCAGAAGGCCATGAGACCACTCACGGTGGCGTGCTGGGAGAGACTGATTTTATCGAGGCGTCAAAGTTCAGCCGGGGTCTCGTGGGAGTCGTGGAGGTGCCGGGTGTGGTGTCAGTGGGTGAGGGCGTCTCGGTGACACCTGAAGTCTTGCCGAAATGGCTACGCACCTGATAACAGATTGAAAGGGAGTCGAATGTCGTGGATAAGTTACTGAAGTTTTATATCAACGGAGAGTGGGTGGACCCGCTTTCCACTGACAAGATGCCGGTTCTTAATCCGGCCTCGGCAGAGCAGGTGGGCGAGGTGGCGTTGGGCAATGATGCCGACGTTGACCGAGCGGTAGCCGCCGCTCAAGCCGCCTTTGAGCACTACAGTCAAACCAGCAAAGCAGACAGATTGGCTTTGCTCGGTCGGATCCGGGAGGTGACAGAGCGACGTTTTGAAGAGCTAGCCCAAGCGATGCGGCTCGAGATGGGCGCGCCTATCACGATGGCGCGGGACGCTCAGGCCGACGCGGCGATCGGGCATCTCGATGGTTTTGTTGCCGCGCTGGAAAAACTGGAGGAGCAGGAGCGATTTGCTAACGGGGAGGTGCTCCTGCGTGAGCCGATCGGGGTATGTGGATTGATTACCCCCTGGAATTGGCCAATGAATCAGGTGGTGCTCAAGGTGATACCTGTCATCGCAACCGGATGTGCCTGTGTCCTGAAGCCCAGTGAACATACCCCGATATCCGCCATGCTGTATGCAGAGATACTGCACGAGGCTGGCGTGCCCGCGGGCGTCTTCAATTTGGTGAACGGTGTCGGTCCAGTGGTGGGTTCGGCGCTGTCACGCCACCCCGATATACAAATGATGTCTTTCACCGGGTCCACTCGGGCCGGGACCGCCGTAACCCGCGAGGCGGCGGATTCAGTGAAGCGCGTGACGCTGGAGCTGGGCGGCAAGTCGCCGAACATCTACTTCTCCGACATCATGCAGGCGGAAGAGTCCTTCATCAGCAAGGCCGTTGAAGGCATGGTGCTGGCGTTCTTCAACCAGGGCGAAGTGTGCACCTGCCCGTCCCGCGCGCTGATCCAGGAAGACATGTACGACGACTTCATCGGCATGGTGCTGGAGCGTACCCGTACCATCAAGCGCGGCAACCCGCTGGATACCGACACCCAGGTCGGCGCGCAGGCCTCCGAGCAGCAGTTCGACAAGATCCTCAGCTACCTGGAGATCGCCCAGCAGGAGGGCGCCCAGGTGCTCACCGGCGGGGCGGCCGAGCGTCTGGAGGGCGACCTGGCCAGCGGCTATTACATCCAGCCGACGCTGCTCAAGGGCAGCAACGAGATGCGCGTGTTCCAGGAGGAAATCTTCGGTCCGGTGATCGGCGTGACCACCTTCAAGGACGAAGCCGAGGCGCTGGCCATCGCCAACGACACCGAGTTCGGCCTGGCCGGTTACTTCTATACCCGCGATCTGGGCCGCGCTTTCCGCGTGGGCGAGGCGCTGGAGTACGGCATGGTCGGTATCAATACCGGCCTGATTTCCAATGAAGTGGCGCCCTTTGGCGGCATGAAGTCGTCTGGCCTGGGCCGTGAAGGCTCCAAGTACGGTATCGAGGAATACGTCGAGATCAAGTACCTCTGTCTGGGCGGTATCTGACGTTCGCATCTACCTGATGGGGAGCAGCCGGCTCCCCTATTTTTCCGCGAGGCGGTTATGAGCAAGAGCAATGAGTCCCTGATGCAGCGGCGGCAGAATGCTGTCGCCCGTGGTGTAAGCCAAATCCACCCGATTGCGGTGCAGCGCGCTGAAAACGCGACCGTCTGGGATGTGGAAGGGCGACAGTACATCGACTTTGCTGGCGGCATCGTCGTTCACACCACTGCCGGCTTCTCAGCCCTCGCGGCCG
>CAXEVD010000356.1:0-2779 GCA_963999395.1 uncultured Halieaceae bacterium | reverse complement strand
CCGGAATCAGTGCTCGAAGCGGCGGCGACGCTGGGCGCGTCACCCCGAGACCGGTGGCTGAACGTGGTGCTGCCCATGGCGAAGCGGGGATATCTCACCGGGGGTGTGCTGACCTTTGCCCATACAGTGGGTGAATTTGGCGTCGTGCTGATGATGGGAGGCAATATCCCGGGTGAGACCCGCGTGTTGTCGATAGCGATCTACGAGCACGTCGAAACCCTGAACTATGACGCCGCCCACTTGCTGGCGCTCGGCCTATTGGGCTTCTCGTTTCTGTCTTTGTGGCTGGTTTACCGCTACGCCGGTCATCGCTTCGAGGTGATCCGAGGATGAGCCATCAGCTGATCATTAAAGGCAGTCTCAGGCGCGCCCGCTTTACGCTGGATCTCGACCTGAATGTGGATCTGACTAAACCCTTGGGCATCATGGGGGCGACCGGCGCCGGCAAGACAACCCTGCTGCGCGTGATCGCCGGGCTGGAGCCGGATTTTTCGGGGCAGGTCGAATTTTGCGGCGAGATCTGGCATGACTGGGATCACCCTGATCAGGTGCCGACGCACCAACGGGGCCTAGGTGTGGTCTTTCAGGATGGTCGGTTGCTACCGGGGCGCACGGTAGAGCGCAATCTTGCCTTTGCTCAGCAGCGCGCCCGCAATGCGGATGCGGCGGTGAGCTATGAAGCCTTGACGGAGGCACTCGACTTAAATCATCTGTTGAGCGAGCCCGCAGAGGTGCTTTCTGGCGGAGAGCGACAGCGGGTAGCACTCGCCCGCGCTCTGCTGGTGAGACCGCGATTGCTCCTGCTGGATGAACCCCTTGCGGCGAATGATGCTGATCATCGACAGCAACTGATCGCGCATCTCGCTGAGTGGCTGCCCGCAGCCGGCATCCCGCTGATCTATGTGTCTCACGCCGCTCATGAGCTGGCACAACTGACGCGACAGCTCATTGTGCTTGAGCGTGGCGCTGTTTCGGCGCAGGGGGAAACACACCTCCTGCTGGCAGCACAGCGCGAAGCCATCAATAACGCAGCTCAGGCAGTTACTGCAGTGGTGATGTCGACCGATTCGGAGCACAACACGGCCACACTCCAGCTTGACCAAGAT
The DNA here is from genome assembly GCA_963999395.1 of uncultured Halieaceae bacterium. Classification (GTDB taxonomy): domain Bacteria; phylum Pseudomonadota; class Gammaproteobacteria; order Pseudomonadales; family Halieaceae; genus Luminiphilus. The sequence continues at coordinate 1,673 of CAXEVD010000356.1, read as the reverse complement.
ACGGTGGGCGCAGTTGTTCCAGGGGAGCGGGTGCTGCTCCAGCCCGACCCGGAGGATTCAGGACTCGGCGCGGCGCTGCAGCCACAGCCCGAAGAGAATCAGCACTAGGCCGATCAGCGTGTAGGCTTTGACTGGCTCACCCGCGATCACCCAGATCAGCACCAGCGATAGCGGGGGCGATAAAAAGATCAGGCTGGAAATCCGTAGGGTCGAGGTGGTCGCTTTCATGGCGCCCATCCACAATACGAAAGCGAGACCCATCTCGAAGAGCCCCACATAGAGTCCGCCGGCCCAGCCTTGCCATAAGGTGGGAAAGGGCGTGTTACTCCACCAGAGCAGGGCGAGTAACAGCGGCAGCGCACCCGAGAAATTGAGAAACAGGTTCACCTCCGGGTCCAAAGACAGCCGGGTATTGATGACCCAGTAGAGACTCCATAGCACAGTACTGAGGAGGGCAAGCCCCACACCCAGGGGTTGGGCGAAATCCAGAGACAAGGGCGCACCCCGGGTGGCGATCACCAAAATGCCGCTATAACTGATGCAGGCTGCTAGTAGCGCCCCCGCACTTAAATGCTGACGCAACAGTGGCGCCGCGAGGAGTGCCAGTGTGATCCCCCATGAGTAGTTGATCGCCATGGCTTCCTGCGCCGGTAGCCGGTCATAGGCCGCAAAGAGCACGAGGTAATAGAGTCCGGGATTCAGCCAGCCTACGAGCAAGCCGGTGGCGCGAGCTTTAGACGACGTCACCCGCAGGGCACTCCGGCGCTCGGGCGCGCTCGCCCTGATCGCAAAAAAGCACCAGCTGATAACGGTGGCCAGAGTAACGAGCTGCAGGGGGGTGAGATATTGGAGGCTCAGGCTAAAGGCCGTGGCGACCGTGCTCCATAACATCACGGCTCCCAAACCCAGTTTGACGGCGCGGCGGTCGGTGTCTTGCATGAATGATATTCCGGTCAGGTGCGTCGGTTAGCCTTAGCGATTCAAGCCGCGACGTGACAAGATACGCGCTCCCCGAGCAAATAGGAGCGCACAGCATGGGACACATTGGTGAGCATGTCACCCTCGACGACCCCGCCTACATTCACGAGAGTGCATGGTTATACGGCAAGGTCTATGTGGGTGCCGGTGCCTCCATCTGGCCCAATGTTGTCACCCGCGCCGAGACCTATGAGATCCGGATTGGCGCGCGGACCAACATTCAGGACTTCGTGATGATTCATGTGGGGATCGCCTCGCCCACGATTATTGGGGAGGACTGTTCGATTACGCACCATGCGACCCTGCACGGGTGTGAAATCGGCGATCGGTGTTTGATCGGCATCAATGCCACCATAATGGATGGTGCCAAAATAGGTGAGAACTCGATCGTTGCGGGCCATACGATCATCACCGAGAACAAGGAGTTCCCCCCCAACTCGGTGATTGCCGGAGTGCCCGGCAAGGTTGTCGCAACGCGTGACTGCGGTGAGGCAAACCAGCTGAACGCGCAGTTCTACAGTGCTTGTGCAGAGCAGTACAGCCAAGGTAGGGATCGATTATCTGACGACGCGCTGGCGCAATTTGCGAGTCTCGCAAAACCCACAGATTGACCTTCGTCAATCTGGCGGGGCGGGGACGCTATAAACACCGGTTCCCTAATTAGTGGCGAGGGATGAGGCGAGGTGCGCGTATCA
>CAXEVD010000355.1:0-2783 GCA_963999395.1 uncultured Halieaceae bacterium | reverse complement strand
CGCCATGAAAGTGGGTAACGAGACTGACCGGCGTCTGGTAGCAGACACCCTGCGCAACAACGATGGCAGTGCCTTCGCCGACATCATGGCGGTCGTGCAACGGACCGGCGGCATCGAAGCCACCCGGCAAGCGGCACTTGAGCATCAAACGCAGGCCATGAGCGCGCTGGAGACGCTTGGGCAGAATGAGGCGACCGTCGCATTAAGCGAGATGGCGGGTAGAGCGGTGGACCGCCGAGGCTAATGGCCATAACGCCCGCCGCGTTACAAGACGCGCTGACACAGGCGGCTGAGGCGCTAAAGTCCCAGCGCATCGAGGGGCTATTCGATACATCACAGGATCGCGCAAGCCAGTATCGCTGCGAGGCTGCAGGGTTAACCCTCGATTTTTCAAAGCATCTACTGGATGACGACGCCCGGCAGGCTCTGTTGACCTTGTCCGATACGCAGGCACTCCCTGCGGCCTTCGCCTCGCTGATCGGTGGCGAGATGATCAACACCTCGGAACACCGACCCGCACTACACACCTTGCTGCGCGGCACCGTAAGCGATCAACATCCGGAAAAGTCAGAAGAGGTAGAGGATACGCTCGCCCGGATGGCCGTGCTGGTCGACAGCGTCCACAGCGGCGAGACAACCGGTAGCTCGGGTCAACCTTTTACGAATGTGGTCAATCTCGGTATCGGCGGCTCCGATCTCGGTCCGCGGCTCGTTTGCGGGGCGCTCCAATCCGAGGCCGCGCCGCTCAAGGCGCACTTCGTGGCCAACATCGATCCCGACGATCTCGATAGCACTCTGGCATCACTGAACCCCGAGACAACGCTGTTTGTCATTTGCTCAAAGTCCTTTTCCACCGAGGAAACCCTCTCCAACGCCGAGCGCGCCATGCGCTGGCTCCAAGCCGGGGGTATTCAGGGGCCAGCCGTCGGGGGACATCTCATCGCGGTGACCACCCAGGTTACAAAAGCCGGTGACTGGCACATTCCGCCGGAGCGCTGCTTCCCGCTGTGGGATTGGGTCGGTGGCCGCTATTCATTGTGGTCTGCCGTGGGCATCAGCATTGCGCTGGCGCTGGGCTGGCAGAGCTTCCAGCGTCTGCTGGACGGCGCGCACTCACTCGACATGCATACCCGCGCCGCGTCGCCCGCTGACAATCTGCCCATGATCATGGCGCTGCTGGAGCTCTGGCAGACCCACTATCTCGGCGCTGACACCCACGTTGTCCTGCCCTATTCCCAACGGCTCGCTCACTTGCCCGACTTCTTGCAGCAGCTGACCATGGAAAGCAACGGCAAGCGTGTCTCTTCATCGGGAGAACCGCTTGCACACGACACCGCGCCGGTGCTGTGGGGCTCCGCGGGCACCATCGGACAGCACTCCTACTATCAATTACTACATCAGGGCACGCGGTCTTTCAGCGCCGACATCATCCTGCCACTGCGCTCGGGTGAGGGTGATCGCGACGCGCGTCGCGCCCTCGCCGCCCACGCCCTGGCCCAGAGCCGCGCGCTGATGGTTGGCCGCCCTCTTGAAGAAGCACGCCAGCTGGGCGCGGAGCGCGGGTTTGATAAGTCAGCCAGTCAGCAATTTGAGCTGCCGGGCAATCACAGTCACTCTCTGGTCATGATGGACGCCATCACGCCGGAGTGTCTCGGCGCCCTGATCGCTGCCTACGAGCACAAGACCTATTTTCTGGCGGTGCTGTTGGGAATCAATCCCTTTGACCAATGGGGTGTAGAGCTGGGCAAGGTCATTGCGGGGCAGATGCAAAGTGTACTCAGTGGCACTGACAGTGAGTTCAAGATAGATCCCGCCACGCTCGCTGCCGCAAACGCCTGGCGCGCAGCTAACACGGACTGAACTTTCAGCCGTCAATCAGCGCCAGCAATTCCTCAGTTTTCTCCGCCATAAGCGCCTGATCACCTCGGGATTCCACATTCAGCCGCACCACCGGTTCGGTGTTGGACATGCGCAAATTGAAACGCCACGCTGCGAATTCGATGCCCAAGCCATCGAGCTTTTCCAAGGCCAGCGCGTCGGCTGCGTAATGCGCCTCCACCGCCGCCAGCAAGGCCGCGGGATCAGCCACCTCGCGGTTGATCTCTCCGGAGCAGGGAAAAGCCGCCTCTCTGGCCGCCACCAGCTCGCCCAGAGACTGACCTGTTCGGGACATCAGCCCGGCAATCAGAAGCCATGGAATCATGCCGCTGTCGCAGTAGGCGAACTCCCTGAAGTAATGGTGGGCCGACATCTCACCGCCGTAAACCGCATCGACCTCGCGCATACGCTCTTTGATGAAGGCATGCCCGGTCTTACTCAGCACCGGCTCGCCGCCCCCAATCCGGGCAATGTCCTGAGTGTTCCAAGTCAGGCGCGGGTCGTGAACGATCCTCTGCGGCCCCAACTGCGACACGAAGGCTTCGGCCAGCAGTCCCACTATGTAGTAACCCTCGATGAAATGGCCGGCGTTGTCGAAGAAGAAACAGCGATCAAAATCGCCGTCCCAAGCAATGCCTAGATCCGCCTGCTCGGCGACCACGCGATCCGCTGTGGCAGCGCGGTTCTCGACCAGTAACGGATTAGGGACGCCATTGGGAAATTGCCCATCGGGTTCGTGATGGACTTTGATAAATTCGAAGGGCAGATGCGGCTCCAGCGCATCCACCACCCGGCCCGCGCCGCCATTACCTGCCGTGCAGACAATTTTCAGCGGCTTGAGCGCCGACACGTCGATATAGGACAGCAGATGCTCGACATAGGCACGCTGGGTGTCAGTAGCCGCC
>CAXEVD010000354.1:0-2804 GCA_963999395.1 uncultured Halieaceae bacterium | reverse complement strand
CGCCCAAGCCACATAACCCTTCGCCATCGCGACCACTTCCTCACGCCCACGCGGCGTCAGTGCGCGAACTTCATCCGTCGTAGTAAAACCTGCTTCACCATGGCGCCACAGCGTGAGTAACACTCTAGCGGCTACTCATTTCCACCAGGAGCTTATTCAGACGGGCAACATAGGTCGCCGGGTCCTCTAGCACCGATCCTTCGGCGAGTGCTGCCTGATCGAGCAGAATCTGCGCCAGATCAGCAAAGCGATCTTCATCCGACTCCTGATCCAAGCGCTGCAAAAGCGGATGCTCAACATTAATCTCCATCGTGGGCTTGGTTTCGGGCATCTCCTGCCCCGCCGCCTCCATGATGCGTCGCATTTGCGCGCCCATCTCATGCTCCGCCACGGTCAAACAGGCCGGTGACGACGTGAGCCGGGTCGTGGGCCGAATGCCGGCGACCCGGTCGGACAATACACCCTGCATCCGCTCGATCAGGGATTCGCTGGCCTTTTCGGCCTCCTCGAGCGCCTTCTTGGCCTCCTCGTCGTCGGCGCTCTGATCCCACTCTCCCTTAGCAACATCTCGCAGCGGCTTGCCATCATATTCCGCCAAGTGGCTCATCAACCATTCGTCGACGCGATCAGACAGCAACAACACCTCAACACCTTGTTTGCGCAGGGCTTCGATGTGCGGACTGTTTTTTGCCGTCGCATGGTTCTCTGCGACAACGTAATAAATGGACTGCTGATCGTCCTGCATGGCCTCGACATATTGCTTCAGGGAAATGCGCTGGGCAGCCTCGTCATCACGGGTCGTGGCAAAGCGCAGCAAATCAGCGATTTTTTCGCGATTAGTAAAGTCCTCCGCGGGCCCCTCTTTCAACACCGCGCCAAAGGTGTCCCAGAACCGGATATAGTCCTCAGGCTGCTTGTTGGCCATTTTTGAGAGCATGTCCAGCACTCGCTTGGTCAACGCACTGCGTATGGCATCCACCTGCTGGTTCTGCTGCAGCAACTCTCGCGAGACATTCAGGGGCAGATCGCTAGAATCCAGTACCCCCTTCACAAAACGCAGGTACATAGGCAGGAACTGTTCTGCCTCATCCATAATGAAAGTGCGCTGCACATACAGCTTTAGACCGCGGGCACCCTCCCGCTGCCAGAGATCAAAGGGCGCGCGCTGTGGCAGATACAGTAGCGAGGTGTACTCCAGCTTACCCTCCACCGCGTTGTGACTCCAGCTCAGCGCATCCTCGAAGTCATGGGAGATATGCTTGTAAAACGCCTGATACTCCTCGTCGCTGATCTCTGAGCGACTGCGTGTCCACAGCGCCTTGGCCTCATTGACCGCCTGCCACTCAGGTTCGGCTGGCGCATCGGCAGCGTCCTCGTCATCCCCCGGAGATGCAGGCGGCTCCGGCATCATCACCGGCACGGAGATATGGTCCGAATACTTCTTGATCACCGATCGCACACGCCAGCTATCGGCGAACTCCTCGGCATCATCTTTAAGATGCAACGTAATAGTGGTGCCCGCGCAGTCCCTCGAGGACTCACTGATAGTGAATTCATCCTCGCCTGCGGACTCCCACTGGGTGGCAGTTTCCTCGCCTGCTTTTCGCGTTACCACTACCACGCGGTCCGCGACGATAAACGAAGAATAGAAACCGACGCCAAACTGGCCAATTAGCTGACTGTCTGCTTTTTGATCGCCGGACAATTGCTCCATAAAGGCAGCGGTGCCCGACTTGGCAATCGTACCGAGGTTGTCCACCACCTCATCCCGGGACATGCCAATCCCGTTGTCGTCGATAGTGATCGTCCTCGCCTCACTGTGCGCTTCCACTCTAACCCGGTAGTCACCCACACCGGTGCCCAGGCCGGCATCGCCGATGACCGCAAAGCGATGCTTATCAATGGCGTCGGACGCGTTGGAGATGAGCTCGCGAAGAAAAATCTCCCGGTTCGAGTACAGGGAGTGAATCATTAGGTGAAGCAGTCGCTTCGCCTCGGTTTGAAAGCCCATCGTTTGGGTAGCTTCGGCAGTCATAAGAAAACCCTTTTTGTACAGGTCCCAACAAAATGGGGTCTCACGTGCTGTTTTCAAGCCCATCGGGTACCCTCGGGCAAAAAAAAACCCGCTCTAAGCGGGCCTTAAGCTTGTGGGTACGTTTACCAACCCGTAACCTCAGTGAGTGCCGCGCCGATATCCGCCAGAGAGCGCACGGTGCGGACACCCGCCGCCTCCAACGCTGCAAATTTCTCATCAGCGGTGCCCTTGCCTCCGGAAATAATCGCACCCGCGTGGCCCATGCGCTTTCCTTTGGGGGCCGTTACGCCGGCGATGTAGGAGACCACAGGCTTGGTCACATTGGTGCGGATAAACTCCGCCGCTTCTTCCTCGGCCGTGCCACCGATCTCGCCAATCATCACGATCGCCTCGGTGCCGGGGTCTTCCTGAAACAAACCCAAAATATCGATGAAGTGAGACCCCGGAATCGGATCGCCGCCGATGCCGACAGCCGTGGTCTGGCCGAGGCCGACCTGGGAGGTCTGGAACACCGCTTCATAGGTCAGCGTGCCTGAACGTGAAACGATACCCACTTTCCCTACCTGATGTATATGACCAGGCATGATCCCAATTTTGCACCCGCCTGGGGTAATAATTCCTGGACAGTTTGGCCCAATCAGGCGGCTTTTTGAACCGGAAAGTGCGCGCTTAACCGCAACCATATCCTGAACCGGAATACCTTCTGTTATGCAGACAATCAGGGGTATTTCCGCAGCAATCGCTTCCAAAATAGAATCGGCCGCAAATG
>CAXEVD010000353.1:0-2808 GCA_963999395.1 uncultured Halieaceae bacterium | reverse complement strand
TTTTATATACAATTTATTAGCTTTTGGGCTCCCTCCTTCTCCGCCATCCAAACAAAAATGCCTCCCTTGCGGAGGCATTTTTGTCTAGGAGTAGAGCAGGCGGTTAGTTGAGAACCCTATGGTTCGAAAAACTCTGCGTAACGCAGAGTTTGGACGCGACGCCGTGATGACAGAGCGCCCCGAAGGGGTGGCCGTGGCGGAGGCAACGCCGCGAGAATCAATCCCTCCTTCTACTCCAGCCAAAAAAAGCTCCCCTTGCGAGGGCTTTTTATTTCCCCGAGAGTTGTCCCACGTTTCCTAGCAAGTATAGGCTTGTGGTCTAGCGAGGTCCGTCAAGCGGAGTGATCGTGCGAATTTATAGCCATCTTGACTGCGTCAATCATGAAACACCTGAGGGCCACCCGGAACGGTCCGACCGCCTGGCCTTTCTTCTGGCGCACCTGGAGCAAACCGGTTTCACCCAGGACCATCCCGTGCTCGAGGCCTCGCCGATTGGAGATGAATTGGTGCGCCAAGCCCATCACCCCGAACTGTTACAACGGTTGAGACAATCAAACCCTGACGAGGGACTGACAGCTCTGGACCCCGATACTTGGATGGGGCCAACGAGCATGGCCGCTGCATTGCAGGCGGCGGGATCAGTCTGGCAAGGGGTCAACGACGTGGTCTCAGGGGATGAGGCCCAGGTCTTCTGTGCCGTGCGACCACCGGGTCACCACGCCGAGTTCGATTCACCGATGGGGTTTTGCCTGTTGAACAGCGTCGCGATCGCGGCGATCAACGCGCTGAGCTTGGCGGGCATTGATCGGGTGGCGATATTGGATTTTGACGTGCACCACGGGAATGGCACTGTCGACTTGTGCCAGAAACACCCTGAGATTCTGGTGTGTTCCAGTTTTCAGCACCCCCATTACCCCGATCGCCTGCACGACGTGGTGGCGCCCAATATTGTTAACACGCCGCTGGCGGCCGGTGCGTCGGGCGATGATTTCAGGCGAGCGATCTCGAGCTCTTGGTGGCAGGCGGTGGAGACGCACCAGCCCGATCTCATTCTGATTTCGGCCGGGTTTGATGCCCATCGGGACGACCCATTAGCGCACATCAATCTTGATGAGGGCGATTTCGCGTGGGTCACTGCAGAGATCACCGCACTGGCTGAGCAATTTTCGCAAGGCCGCATCGTGTCAACACTGGAGGGGGGCTACGACCTTCCGGCGCTGGCTGATTCAACCCTGGCTCACCTGGAGGTGCTGGCGGAATGACCGCACGTCAACTCAAGCACGGGCTGTTTCTCGGCTTTTTAATGCTCATCAACTCAATCTTCTGGGGAACTGCTATTGCAGGCGATGCTACGCCAGTGGCGAGCTACAGCTTGACCCAGGCAGCCGAAGGTCGAGAGCTCTATGCTGAGCACTGCGCCACCTGTCATGGAATGAATCTGCTGGGCAATGAGTCGGGACCGGCGCTCTCCGGTAAAGCGTTTCAAGATCGCTGGGCTTCGCGCGCGGCAGGGCAGCTATTCGACCTCACGACGACGAGTATGCCGTCCATTAATCCGGGCGGGTTGGTCGTGCGCGATTACGCGGCGATCTTGGCGTTCATGCTGTATGAAAATGGTTATGCCGCGAGTGCAGTAGATCTGGATCTGAAGTCGCAGCTCGCACACAGCGCTACGCTCGGGTATCCGAGTACGGGGGAACAGCCACCACTACCCACTGTCTCCGCTCTGTCGGGCACTGTGACAGAGTGGTTGCATCACCGTGGCACGCCTCACAGCACGAACTATTCACCCCTCGATCTGATTCATGGTGGCAACGTGGCAGGTCTCGAGGTGGCGTGGCGCTGGAAGTCCGACAATTTTGGCGCATCCCCCTGGCCTAACTATCAGGTAACGCCCCTTATGGCGAATGGCGTGTTGTATGCGACTGCGGGTGCGCGGCGCGCGGTTGTGGCCATCGACGCTGCAACAGGCGAGACGATGTGGATGTATCGCGTCGACGAGGGGGAGCGAGGCAGCAATGCGCCGCGCAAAGGCCCGGGCAGGGGTGTCGCCATTCACCGCGGGGTAGACCGAGATACCATTTTTGTCATCTCACCCGGCTATCAGTTGATTGCGCTCGACGCGCTGACGGGTCAGCTACGTGCTGGCTTTGGGGAGCGCGGCATCCTCGATCTCAAATTACAGCTGGGCACGGCCCTGGATCCTGTCACAGCACCAATTGGTGCCAGCTCACCCCCCATTGTTGTCAATGATGTGGTGATCGTGGGCGCCGCTTTTACGTTCAGCGGGGCGCCAGAATCGCCTGAGGCCCTGAAAGGAAAAGTCACTGCTTATGACGTGAATTCGGGTGAGCTTCGCTGGCGTTTTAATACCATTCCCACTTCCGAAGAGAGTGGTTTTTCAACGTGGGCCGACGATTCTGCCGATTACACGGGAAACGCCGGAGTATGGGCGCCGATGAGCGCGGATCCAACGCTCGGCTATGTTTACCTTCCAGTCGAAGCGCCGACAAGCGACTATTACGGCGGCCACCGACCCGGCGACAACCTCTACGGACAAAGCCTGGTGTGTCTTGACGCCTCAACCGGTGAGCGGGTCTGGCATTTTCAGACCGTGCATCATCCTATCTGGGATTACGACCCGCCTGCGCCGCCCGTTCTTCTCGATATCACGGTGGAGGGCAAAGAGATTCCCGCTGTTGCGCAGATCACCAAGCAGGGACTGACATTTGTGTTTGATCGCCGCACAGGTGAGCCGGTATGGCCCATTGATGAGGTCGCTGTCGCGCAGAGTGACGTTCCCGGTGA
>CAXEVD010000352.1:0-2812 GCA_963999395.1 uncultured Halieaceae bacterium | reverse complement strand
GCCAGCCACCGTAGCGCGAACAGGATCTCCGAGCGGGATGGGTGGCAAGTAGTTAGGGATATCAGACATCCAGCCACGAATCGCGGGGTCCAGGGAGATGTAGTGGTTTTTCACCAGTAGCATGCCCGGTCCAGTCTCCGGGATCGGCGCATCCTGAAGAATCACCTCGGATGAGTCCGGCATCCCCTCGGGGCGCTTTGCTAAAATCCATTGCTGTTTATTACCGTGGTTCATGCTGACCTCAGCGAGGAAAAATGGGCGTGCGGAGAGCCTAGCGAGGGCGCTAAAAATAAGCAAGCAAGATGGTTTTTTTCGGAAAACGCGGTGCTAACATTTCGGTCGCGGGCCTATTTTGCCCGCAACAACTCACCGAACAGGAGACTGGTGTGACCGATTTTCATCCCGCCCTCGCCGACGCCGAGCTTGCAAACAACGACAGTCACGCTGTGACCATTAACGGTAGCAAGGTGCTGATTTGTCGCGCGGCGGGAGAGCTTTACGCAGTGGAAAATCGTTGCACGCATCAGGAGGCTGAGCTAGAGGGTGGGCGCATCCGCGGTTGTTTCATTTCTTGCCCACTACATGGCGTCCGTTTTGATCTGCGCGACGGCACGCCCATGGGGCAGCTGACTCGAGAGGCACTACCCACCTATGAGGTGCGGGTTGTCGAGGGCATGATCGAGGTTGCCTTAAGCAACTGACGGGATTATCGGCACGTCGCAAAAGAATATGCCGCTGACAATAACGACTTTGAAACGAGGTAAAACTGCATATGAATCAAGCAATAGTGCTGAGTAAACATCCGGTCGGGAAGGTCACTGAGTCGGACTTTCAGCTTGTCGAGCGCCCTAGCCTCCCTTGCGAAGAAGGTTTCTTTCGTACAAAAAATATGTGGTTGTCCTTGGATGCTGGTTTTCGTCACTGGATGGCTGAGGGCGCTGGAGATAATTATCTGCCAGGAATGCAGATAGGCGATCCTGTTCAGGGTGTCGTGATCGGAGAGGTGATCGAGTCCCGCAACCCTGGTTACCCGGTGGGGTGCATTGTGAGCGCTAGAACCGCCTGGGAGCAGTTCAGTGTTTTAGATGGTTCAGACCTCTGTAACACCTTATCGCCAGCAGACGGAGTGCCGCTGCACCAATATATGTCGACCCTTGGGCTGACTGGTATGACGGCTTGGGTGGGTCTTTATAGAGTCGGTAACCCCAGAGCCGGTGAAACCGTGGTGATCAGCGCTGCTGGTGGTGCAGTTGGTACTGTGGCCGGTCAGTTAGCTAAGGCTGAGGGATGCAGAGTTGTAGGCTTGACCAGCACGCGAAGCAAAGCCGATTGGCTGGTGGAGGATGTGGGTTACGATTTGGTTATTGATCGCGAGACACAGCCGGATCTTGATCAGAGCCTTCGCGATGCGGTGCCAGACGGCATTGATGTCTATTTCGATAACGTTGGTGGTCATGTTCTGGATACGGTCATGGCGCAGCTTAAGGAGGGTGCTCGTATAGCCCTTTCGGGGGCGATTTCGGAGTACGAAGGGCCGGTTGAGCCTCTCTTTAATAGTTATGAGCTCGTGACCAAACGAGTTCGTATGGAGGGGTTCATGGTGACTGATCACGTAGAGGAGTTTCCTGCGATTTTAAAAGACCTTCATAATCGTTTGGCTGGGGGCACTCTGAAAAGCTACGAGCAGATTTATAGCGGCTTGTCTGAGACCCCTCGCGCGTTCTGCGACATGATGCATGGGGTATCCAGAGGCAAGTGCCTAGTTGGACTGGAGTAACTGATGCCGACACAACTGAGCCAGGTGCCTGAGGCGTTACAAAGTGATTTTGACATTGTCGGCGACAGCAGGTTTTTCGCGGATCCCCAGCAGCTATTTCTTGACTCACTGGCAAAAGACCCTCGGGACATCGTATATACCCCCCACAACGGAGGCCATTGGCTGATCACTTCACACGAATTGGCCCGGGAAGTCCTCAGCAACGCCGAATTGTTTGGCTCATTTCCGATTGGCATCCCCGCCAACATGGAGCAGCGCCCGAGACTGATCCCGCTGGAGAGCGAAGCCCATGAGCACCGGCGTTACCGCCGTCTTTTACTCCCCATTTTTGAGCCCACAGCTGTGGCGCGCTTGCAAACAGGAGCAGAAGCGCTCGCCGCTGAGGTGCTGGACGAAGTCTTGCCCACCGGCGAGTTTGATTTTTTGTGGAAGGCCGCGAAGCCTATATCAATGGGGCTGTTTGTCCGCCAGCTGGGATTGGAGCCTGAGCGTCTCGATGAATTTTATGCCTGGGAGACGGGCTTTTATCGGGCACCCACCATGGAAGAGCGCATCGCCTGCGGGGAGAAGATTGGCGGTTATCTCTTTGAGGTGGTGACACAACACGTGGATAACCCGAAGAATGACATTGTCGACATGCTGCTCAATGTCGATGTGGAAGGAGAGAAGCTCTCTCTGGAAGAGGTACACGCGATCTGCTACCTGCTGTTCCTTGCGAGCATCGACACCGTGGCCACCATGCTCAGTTTCATCATTCGCCATCTCGCGCGGGATGCAGCGCTATTTGACAGCCTCAAGGCGGACCGCAGCAAGATTGCCGATTCGGTCGACGAGTTTCTGCGCATGCACGCTTTCATCAATCTGAACCGCATTTGTGAGCAGGACACGGAGTTCCACGGTGTCCAGTTTCGCGCCGGCGACAATATTGTGATCCCAAGCTTTGTCACCGACCGGGACGAGCGAACGTTTGCCGATCCCGATACGTTTAATCCGGATCGCAGCAAGAAAGAGCGCAACCAGCACCACGCTTTTGGT
>CAXEVD010000351.1:0-2822 GCA_963999395.1 uncultured Halieaceae bacterium | reverse complement strand
GTGTGGTGTCATCATCAGGGTTTTCATGGCCTTGCCAATCTGGCGCTGATTCCCGGGTCGGTAGGGGGCGCGCCGATTCAGAATATCGGTGCTTATGGTGTCGAGGTGGCCGAGCGCATCGAGGCGGTTCATGTGGTTCACCGGCAAACCGGTGAGCGCGCCTGTCTGTCCCGCGAGGACTGCGAATTTCGCTACCGTGATAGTGTGTTCAAACACGAGGCAGGGGCAGAGTGGATCATTACCGAGGTCGACTTTGTGTTGGATCGTGAGGCGTCGGTTGAGGCCAACTACCCCACGTTGCGCGCACGGCTCAGCGAGGCGGAGCTTACCCATGACGCGGTGTTGGCGGCGGTGATCAGCATTCGTCGCGAGCGGTTACCCGATCCGGTGATTAGGCCAAATGTCGGCAGCTTCTTCAAAAATCCCGTCATTTCGCAGCAAGATATCGACATTTTGCTGCAAAATTCCCCCGAGGTACCTGTCTATCCCGCGCCCAATGATGCCGCAAAAATCTCGGCCGCGTGGCTCATAGATCAATTGGGCTGGCGGGGAGAGGAGCGCGAAGGCGTGAAAGTCTCGGATGATCACGCGCTGGTATTGGAAGGCTGCGGCGCCCGATCGGCGGCGCCTTGGCTGGCGCTGGCCGAAGCTATAGCCGCCAGTGTGAAAGAGGCCTACAACGTGTCGCTAGAGCTCGAGCCGCGTGTCATCGGTGCTGCGGGATAGGCGTTACCGGCATGACTGATTTCGACGCGGAATCTTACCTCGCGCAGCTGACCACCCGGCCCGGCGTGTATCAAATGTTCGATGACTCCGGCGAGCTTCTCTACGTCGGTAAGGCCAAGAATCTCAAGAATCGGGTGACCAGTTACTTCCGCGCATCGGGGCTCTCTGCGAAGACCATGGCGCTGGTGGCACGCATTGCCAATATCGAGGTCACGGTGACCACCACCGAGCGCGATGCGCTGCTGCTGGAACATAACCTGATCAAGCAGTACCGGCCGCCCTACAACATTTTACTGAAGGACGATAAGTCCTATCCGTATATCTATCTCTCCTCAGAGGATCGGTGGCCGCGTTTGAGTTTTCACCGGGGCACCAAGCGGCGCAAAGGGGAGTACTTTGGCCCGTACCCCAGCGCGGGCGCGGTGCGTTCAACGCTCCATTTGATGCAGAAGGTGTTCAAGGTCAGGCAGTGCCGCGACAGCTACTTCCGTAACCGCTCCCGTCCCTGCCTGCAGTACCAGATTGGCCGTTGCTCCGGACCCTGTGTGGGTCTGGTCTCGGATGAGGATTATCAGGAGCAACTCGACAAGACGGTACTCTTTTTGAATGGCCGCTCCCAAGATCTCCTGTCACGACTCGCTGACGACATGGAGTCGGCGGCGGCCGAGCTCGAGTATGAGAAGGCGGCCGACATTCGTGACCAGATCAGCCAACTGCAGAACGTTCAGGCGACCCAAAATATTGAGGGCGCCCGGGGGGATCTGGACTTGATGGCGGTATTCACTGAGCACGGCCACGCCTGCGTGCAAGTGCTGTTTGTTCGGGAAGCGCGGGTGCTGGGGAGTCGCAGCTACTATCCCCAGATTCGCCTCGATGAGTCCCCTGAGGCCATTCTTGAGGCTTTTTTGCCCCAGTTTTATCTCTCGGGACAGCAGCAGATCCCCCAGGAGATCGTGACCAGCCATACGATGGCAGACGGCGCGCTGTTGGAAGAGGCGCTAGGTGCGGAATCGGGTCGTAAGGTGGTGATCAAAGACAAGGTCCGTGATGCGCGCTCGCGCTGGTTACAGATGGCCGAGCAGAACGCACAGAATAATCTGCGCTCTTTCCTTGCGGGCAAGCAGACCATGGCGGGCAGATTGGAGTCACTGCGCCGCGCGCTGGAGCTTGAGAACATTCCGACCCGCATGGAGTGCTTCGATATCAGCCATAGCTCGGGAGAGGCCACGGTAGCCTCCTGCGTGGTGTTTGATGCGAATGGCGCGCGCAAGTCCGACTACCGCAAGTTTAACATCAAAGACATTGCCGCGGGCGACGACTACGCCGCTATGCAGCAGGCATTAGAGCGGCGTTACAAACGTCTCGCCAATGGTGAAGGGCAACTGCCAGATATTTTGTTTATCGATGGCGGCAAGGGTCAGGTTAGTCAGGCGCGGCAGGTGCTCGCGACCTACGATATCTCCAGTGTCAAAGTGGTCGGCGTGGCAAAGGGCACCACCCGCAAGGCAGGGTTCGAGACGTTGGTCGACGCCGATTCCGGCACAGAGATGCGACTCAGGGGAGATCATCCCGGGCTACATTTGATCCAGCAGATTCGTGACGAGGCGCATCGCTTTGCTATCAGCGGACATCGCGGCCAGCGGGCCAAGGCTCGCAAGCAGTCCCTATTGGAGGATATTCCCGGCGTGGGTGCCAAACGCCGCCGTGAATTGCTCCGGCATTTCGGTAGCGCCAAAGCGATCGAAAACGCCAGCGTGGAGGAGCTCTCCAAAATCAAGGGTATCAGTGATGCCGTAGCGCGGACCATCTACGACCATCTTCATACGGTGAACGACTGAGCACAGCGCGCCTTGGCTGTGTCAAACTCAGGTATTCCAGAGCGGGAGTTAGGCCTTGCCGCAAAACTTGCCCAATATGCTTACCGGACTGCGGATTGTGGCGATCCCTTTGATGGTGGTGTGCTATTACCTACCGCAGCCTATTTCCACTGTGGGGGCCGCTTTAGTCTTTATTGTGGCGGCTGTGACCGACTGGTTTGACGGCTGGGTAGCCCGCCGCATGGGTCAGACCTCGCAGGTTGGGGCGTTTCTTGACCC
>CAXEVD010000350.1:0-2823 GCA_963999395.1 uncultured Halieaceae bacterium | reverse complement strand
AGTCTTCCCTGCCCCAAGAGCTCGAGCGCTTTATGAAGCAGCGGGTCTAGTTCTTTATTACCCATGGCGCTGCGATAGGCCTCTGCTGCACCCACATCGTCACCTTCAGCCGCGCGAACTTCATACAGATCTCGCCACGCCGCGGTCATTTTTGGGTTAAGAGACACTGCTTGCTCTAGAGATCTGCGGGCTTCGGTGAGTCGACCCAAACCCTGCAGCGCCAGTCCCAATTCGTGATGAGCAATATCAAGGGAGGGTTCCATGTTTAGGGTTCGACGCAGCAGTGGTTCTGCGCCGACGTAGTCACCAGCACGACGCAACGCAAAGCCGTGCAACATCACAAAGCGGGCATCATCAGGCGCATGTTGTCGTGCTTGGGCACAGAGGTCTCTCGCACGTTCAGGTTTTTGATTGCGCAGAGCGTCGCTAACTTGCTCAAACAATGTATCGAGTTCAGACATGGTCTTCAAAAGCAAACTGGTGAAGCTGATCAGTCAACTGAGAGTCGCAGTTTTGGTGGCGCACCCCAACAAAGCAAAGGGCGCCTAGATGGGCGCCCTCTGCCGCTTGCACTATCAGACCAGCTCAGAATCGCTGTTGCCACCTGAAGCCCAAAGTCCGGGGCTGGTTAATGGTGACGCGTGCATCCCAATTTACTTGGTTAATCCACACATCACCGCGCTCGTCAGTTGCATTCTGCACGTACAACTCAGCCGTCCAAGTGTCACGCTGCAAGCCAACCGATGCATTAACTACGTTATACGACCCTTGCAACCGGCGAGTGCTTCCGAACAACTCATTATAGGAGTCGCCCGTATACATGTATGCGCCTTGGAAGAACCAATCGTCCGCAAATGTATAGCGTGTCGAGAGATTCCATTTAACTTCAGGAACACGCGGCAGTCTTGAGCCCGCAGCTGCATCAGGATCAGCACTACTCGGATTTCGCCTATAGTCCTCCACCAGCTCTGCCTCAACAAAACTAGCAGCGCCGCTGAGAGACCAGTTGTCAGTAATGAATGAAGTGAAATCGAACTCAACCCCGTTGCTTTCCGCGTTGCCCACGTTAAAGGTCAGAGTGATAGGTGAAATCGAGGTGTCCAATCTAGACAGCTGGAAGTCATCCCACTCCTGCCAAAATGCAGCCGCGTTCAAGCGCAACCGGCCGTCGAACAGCTCCGACTTGAAACCGATCTCATAAGCGGTGAGGATGTCTGATTCAAAAGCGCAGCCAATGTTGACGTTGCCCTGGCCACCAAGACCATCAGGAATACGTGTCTCGCAGAAGCGATTCAAGCCGCCGGGACGGTACCCTTCACCCCAAGTCGTGTAGACCATGATGTCGTCAGTAACACTCCACTCTAGGCTAGCTCGGTAAACTTCATCCTTTCCAGTTACCGTCCTAGCAACAGAGGCGCAATCAGAACCATAGTTGCTCTCTGGCCGATCTCCCTGAGGACCGAACCCTCCACATGGCCACCAAATTGTTCCAGAAAAGCCATCCAGCGTGCTGTCGTAGTCGAACTGACGTGCGCTACCAGTAATCGTAAGGCGGTCGGTGATATCGAAGGACGCCTCACCGAAAATTGAGGTCTCTTCATAGTCTCGTCCAAAGTCGGTTGTCCAGTAGATATCAGGTGCATCGACCGCCGCTTGGGGCGTCTCCGCAAGGCCCAAGACGTGCCATTCGCTATCGCTGGTATTCTCAACTTCGACGTTGTAGTACCCGACCATGTAGCGGAAGCGCTTGTCAGGGTCAGAGGTATAACGAACCTCAAAGGTAGTGCGGTCTTGCTCTGAATAATTGGTGTACTGCTGCCTGGGGTCGCCGCAGGTGCCGAAATAACTCACGTAGCAATTGTAGTAGGGTTCAACATACCCTGAAGCGATGTCCTGGTCGCTGTAGAGTGAGTAGTCACTGAACTGCTCATATTCTCTGTCCAGCTTAGCTGCGGTAGCCATCAAGGTGCCACCAAATAACTCACCCTCAATTTTACCGGAGAACTGGCTCCATCTATCATCCAACGACTCTGGCAGCAATATCATGACCTGCAAGTCGCCGATTGTGGGGTCGTGATCCCAAACACCCTCTCTTTCCAAGTCCTGAAACATTGCACCAGCCGTAAAGGTCCAAGAATCGTTGAGATCTATACGAAGTGAAGCGCGGCCGCCAAACGTTGTAGCTTCGTTGAAGTTTTCCTCCACTACGTCCTCATTGGTCACAGTCACATCTGCCGCTATGGCTCGGAGCGGGCTATCTGGCGCGAGGCCAGCACGAATGTTGCTGCGGCTGAAAGTGTGACTGCCCGGAACGTTGTCAATGTAACCACCGTCGCGCTTATAGAATCCCATCAGGCGCATTGCAGAGCGCTCACCCATCGGAATATTTACAAATCCCTCGGCACGGTAACTCATGTCACCACTTTTTGGCTGACTGCCATCGAGGCTATAGCCTCCAGAAAACTCTCCTATCTCAGGCTGATTGGTCATGATACGAATGGCGCCGGACTGGGCGTTGGCCCCAAAAGTAGTGCCCTGAGGTCCCGCGAGGACTTCAATGCGATTGATATCGTAAATATGCGGGTTTAAGTAGGCGCCGACCAGTGTTACGGGCTGCTCGTCCAAATAGACCGCAACCGCAGGGTTAGCCCCAAGCAGGCTCTCACCACCACTCGAAATACCGCGTATATAAATGCTAGCGGTTGCAGGACCGGTAGATATGAAGCCAACATTAGGCAACATCATCAAATAATCTTCTACATCGGTAATGTTGAGGTCCGTCAACTGAGCTTCACCCATTACGGAAACACTCATCGGAATGTC
>CAXEVD010000349.1:0-2826 GCA_963999395.1 uncultured Halieaceae bacterium | reverse complement strand
AAAAGCTTGCCAGCAAGGTACAAAAAGGCGGCCGTTTCGATCTGGAGGATTTTCGAGAGCAGCTTCAGCAGATGAAAAACATCGGCGGTATTGGCGCCATGTTAGACAAGATGCCGGGGATGGGCGGTGTGGCGCAGGCGGCACAGAACGTTGATACCAAGCAGTTTGATCGGATGGAGGCAATGATCAACTCCATGACGCCTCGGGAGCGGCGGAATCCCGATTTGATCTCCGGCTCCCGTAAACGGCGCATTACACTCGGTTCGGGCACGGCGGTGCAGGACCTCAACCGTCTGCTGAAGCAGCACAAGCAGATGCAGAAAATGATGAAGAAAATGAAAGGCGGCGGCATGCAGCGCATGATGCGCGGCCTCGGTGGGATGACAGGCGGCTCCGGTGGCGGCTTACCGCCGGGTTTCCCCCGCCGCTAGAGGGCGCCATTAGCGGTCAGAGTGCACCTTTCCACGCCACGCGGTTTACTGTATTCTCCGCGCTCTTTTGATACGGGGCCCAGCAAATACGGGGCTCTTAGCCAATATTGAGGATAAAACACTATGGTGGTCATTCGACTATCTCGAGGCGGCGCGAAGAAGCGGCCCTTCTACCATGTGACAGTAGCCGACCGCCGCGAGCCGCGCGATGGACGTTTTATTGATCGACTCGGCTTCTTCAACCCGATCGCTCGCGGTCAGGAAGAGCGGCTGCGCATTGATGTTGAGGCTGTTGAAGGCTGGGTTGCCAAAGGCGCTCAGGTTAGCCCGCGCGTACAAAAGCTGATCAAAGAGTACCAGGCCGGCGCTGAAGCGACTGCTGCTTAAACAGCGTCGCTGGCGGCTGGAGGGGCCCGATGCATGAATCCTCGTCCCCCAGCCACGATTTTCTGACACTGGCCGACATTGTCGGCGTCTATGGCATCAAAGGCTGGGTCCGCCTCAGGATCCGCCTTGATGAACCAAATCTCCTCTTATCCTTACCCGATCTGACGCTGGTTGCAGCGCCCGATGCGCCTCGGTCAGCCTGTCAGTCCGTCGTGGTAGAGGCGCTGCAGGTACACGGCAAGGGGCATATCGCCCGACTAAGTGGTATTGCAGATCGTACCCAAGCGGAAGTGGTAAAAGGCTGCGAAATTCAGGTCGCCGCCGCTCATTTCCCTGCTGCGGGTGATGATGAAGTGTATTGGCGTGACCTCGTGGGGCTCGAGGTGTGGTGTACCGAAGGTGGATCGCGTTCATTATTGGGCAAGGTGAAAACGTTGTTCGAGACGGGTGCGAACGATGTGCTGGTGGTGGCGCCCTGCGAAGGGAGTATCGATGAGCGCGAGCACCTCGTACCCTGGATCCCGAATGAGGTCGTCAAAGATATTGCGCTGACTGAGCGCAGGATAGAGGTGGACTGGTATGTCGATGCCTGAACACAGCGCGGCGTTCCGGTTTGCGGTGCTGACCCTCTTTCCTGAGGCGTTTACTGCGGTGACTGATTGGGGTGTGACCGGGCGTGCTTTCCAAAACAGCCTGTGCCACCTGCACCTGCAAGACCCTCGTCTTGAGGCGACCGACCGACACGGAACGGTTGATGACAGACCCTATGGCGGCGGTCCCGGTATGGTAATGCAGGCGCCCATACTCTCCGCGGCACTGGACAAAGCGAAGTCTGCTGTCGGAGCGGACTCAACTGTCATTGCGCTGACGCCTCAGGGGCGCAAACTGGATGTGGCGCTTACCCGTCGCCTTGCCGAGGCATCCAGCCTGATTTTGGTAGCCGGGCGCTATGAAGGTATGGACGAGCGATTTATCGAGCAAGAAGTCGATCTCGAAGTATCTATCGGCGATTTTGTCGTCAGTGGCGGCGAGCTTCCTGCCATGATTCTGATTGATGCGGTGACCCGCTGGCTACCCGGTGTGTTGGGCCACGAGGCCTCTGCAGAGCAGGATTCTTTTACCGAGGGACTTTTGGACTGCCCACATTACACCCGGCCCGAAGTGTATGAGGGTGAGGCTGTGCCAGAGGTGCTCCTGAGCGGTGATCATGGTGCAATCGCAGATTGGCGTCGGGCGCAGGCCCTGCGCAGGACACTGGATCGGCGCCCCGACCTGCTGGTGTGGGATGAGGTGCCGGAGGCGGACCGAGCGCTGCTTGAGAAATGGGATCTTTTACCGGGTGACGGGGGCAGACAAGCCTGATCCGAACAGGTATCATCGCGCGCTCTCGGGAAAACCGGCCAAAAAGCCCGGGCTCATATGAGCCAAATGCCGGTGTAACGCCCCTTCTAAACTGATGATTCAGGGCGGCCGTAAAGACAGTTTTAGGATGAATCGATCGCCGCCTGCTTGACGGTGATGGGAGAAGGTCATGAGCACCAACAAAATAATTGCCGAGCTTGATGCCGAGCAGATGAGCCGGGAGATACCCGATTTTGCACCGGGCGATACCCTTGTCGTTCAGGTCAAGGTGAAGGAAGGCAACCGTGAGCGGCTACAGGCATTTGAGGGCGTTTGTATTGGCAAGCGTAATCGTGGCCTGAACTCGGCTTTCACGGTACGCAAGATTTCTCACGGTGTGGGTGTTGAGCGGACCTTCCAGACCTACAGCCCCCTGGTGGACAGCATCAACGTCAAGCGACGCGGCGATGTCCGACAGGCTAAGCTTTACTACCTGCGTGAACTGTCTGGTAAAGCAGCGCGGATCAAGGAAAAGCTCTCCTCCTGAGGAGCAGCGCCGTCTTGCGGGCGCAACCCGCCCGCAGCATCACCGGAAAGGGCTATTCGCGCCCCTCAGAGCGATCCTTTACACTCCCGACGGCTGCTTACGGCGCAAGCGCCGATTGAA
>CAXEVD010000348.1:0-2826 GCA_963999395.1 uncultured Halieaceae bacterium | reverse complement strand
TGCCATTATCCAGGACATTGGCAAACGGCTTGAGGGAATCATGGTTGATATTCCCGGCACCGCCTCTGTTTATTCAGAGCGGGTTGCCGGTGGTCGATACATCAAGGCGGATATCGATCGCGAGCGAGCAGCCCGCTACGGACTGAACATAGCGGATGTTCAGCAGATTGTTGCTTCGGCGATCGGCGGTATTAATGTATCACGGACGATCGAAGGGCTTGAGCGCTACCCGGTCAATCTGCGCTATCCCCAGGACTACCGGGATTCCCCAGAGAAGCTCGAGCAGTTGCCAATCGTTACGTCAACGGGGCAACGGATTGCGCTGGCCGACGTCGCCGATATTCGGGTTGAAGACGGTCCCCCCGCCATCAAAAGTGAAAACGCCCGCCTCAATGGCTGGACCTTCGTGGATATTGAAGGGGTTGATGTCGGCACCTATGTGGAGCAGGCCATGGCTACCGTTAACGAGGAGCTCGATCTGCCTGCGGGCTATTCGGTTACCTGGTCTGGCCAGTATGAGTACATGCTGCGTGCCAAGGAAAAGCTGACCTACGTGGTGCCGCTGACGCTGGCGATTATCGTCATTCTGCTGTTCCTGAACTTCCGCCGTTTTGCGGAAGTGGGCATCATCATGGGTACGCTGCCGTTTGCCATGATTGGCGCAATCTGGCTGATGTATCTGCTGGGCTATAACTTTTCGGTTGCGGTCGGTGTAGGCTTCATTGCGCTGGCCGGCGTTGCCGTGGAGATTGGTGTGATCATGCTGGTGTATCTGAACCAGTCTTACGAGGAAATGTTGCAAACCTGTAAGGAGAAGGGGGCGACTCCAAGACGCGAGACGTTGCGCCTTGCCGTGCTTCATGGTGCCGGATTGCGCGTGCGGCCTATAATGATGACTGCTGCTGCTATTATCGGAGGTTTGGTGCCTATCATGGTTAGCACTGGTACCGGCTCCGAAGTCATGGGGCGCATAGCTGCACCAATGGTCGGTGGGATGATATCTGCTGTGATTTTGGCGCTGTTGGTGATACCGGTAGGTTACTATCTCTGGAAATGCAGGAGTATTTCCGAAGGGTAAAGAAAACTAGACCTCGCCACATTGCTTTCGAGAATCTGGCGAGGTCTGATGATGCAGCGGTGTCTGGGTAATGTTGTTATAAAGCAAGAGCCTGGGTATTGTCCCAGGCAGATATTCTGGCATCATATTGCTTGGGGAGGTTTCCTGCCCTCTAAAAGGCCGAGAACAGCAGCGATGGGGTAGGCCCAAATTTGATGGGGTTCAATCATGTCTCGCATGGAGTCCTCGTGCCTTTGTGGTTCGCCATTCGCTTGGAATCTGCATGATGAGGTATGTCACATAGCGCGCCGGTTAACTATGCCTATAGGTATAAGCCCCCTCGTGCTTGTAGTCAGGGTGTTCAAATTCCAGTGTTGAATGAGTTACGCTGAATTCTTTCTCCAAAGCCTGTTTTATCCCGCCCTTGATTTTCTCAAGTTCATTCCACGCACTCATCTCGACAACCACACGGGCGTCGAGCGAGGCATCATGCTCACCCACCTGCCAAAAATGTACGGGGTGAAGTCGATAACTCCTTCTAAGTCTGATACTGCCCCAATGACGGAATCTGTGCCGATATCCTCGGGACTCCCCAGCATGAGTGTTCTGATGGTCCCGCCAATTTCTGTCAGGTCCAGGTAGAGAATATAGCTGGCCATGCCAATGGTGATTGCGGAATCAACCCAGCGCATGTCGTAGAGCAAGATAAGAGCTCCGCCTATAACACTGCTATTGACGCAAACGCATCAGACAAGTTGTGTAAAACAACGCATGAATATTAACGCTGCCCTTCTGCATTGAGTAGGTCAGCAGCGCGCTCAACGCGTCCATTATCAGTGCAACAATGTAAGTCAGACTACCCAACACCCCTTGAGTTCCAGCGGATCTGGGAACCGCATGACACCCTCGTATGTCAGGTAGGGCCCTATCATGATCAAGGTGGTGTATTTAACAGCGCAACACCTACCTTTATTCGCCCGTAGCCGAAGGTCAGCTTTTATTCAGCCGGGCGACGCGCAATCTTACGGGCCGCGAACGCGATAATCAGCGATGCCATGTCCCAGAAGTTATGTATAGCATCGGCAATCAGCGCCAAGCTGCCGGCAAAGTCCTTTCCGCGATCTGGACGAGAGTCAGGATGCCGTTTGCCCAGATGGCTACTGCAACCCGTTTATGCTTGGTTTCAGGGGGAATGTGAAATAGCTGTATACTGAAAAAGTGTGCTTTCCCTCATATAGGTTTCGAAGTAATGCGGGAAGAAGCGTTAATTGGTTGCTTCCAATGTTCGCATTGCGACCGTCCCGCATCTCAGGCAATTCCTAAAAAAAGCGGAAATTCTAGCCATAAACCGTTTAGGCGTGGTTCACAAGATACTTCGTCACTGCCAGTTTCCCGCGTTTTCACTATGAACCGGTCCGATCCCGGATGAGAGATGAATGAAAGGGTCGTTCTGTGAGGATTTTCAAATGTTCCTGATTATACTGGTCGCATGAAGCATTCTGAGATCGGCTTGCATATACGAACCTACGAGGATGAGGGAAAAAGCCACTCCCACGACCATCATCAACTGGTATTGCCGTTGGTGGGAACGTTATCTCTGTCGGTAGATGCCATCGAAGGGGAAGTGGCTCAGCATCGAGCGGCAATTATTCCCGCGGGAATTGGCCATGGGTATGCCGCGGCGCTGGACAAGCTACCTTGTTTCGTAGACTTGGATCCAGCATTGCTCCACTACATCCAGTTCCTTCACGCACAGCTCCATAATGGGA
>CAXEVD010000347.1:0-2835 GCA_963999395.1 uncultured Halieaceae bacterium | reverse complement strand
CCTGCTGAGCGGCGCATTGTCGAGTTAAAAAGGAGAGGACTGGCTTGGTTCCTTCGATGTAGATATGAGGTATTGATGCCAAACCGGTGGTGGAAGATCAGCGGCGAAAAACAGTGTTAATTAACACAACTAACGCAACATCAGGAGGGCGACATGCTCACCAGGCAGTTTACGGAAGAGCAGGTGATGTTCAGGGAGGCCTATCGGCGGTTCCTTGCAGAAGAAGTGGTGCCCCACATGGAGCGTTTCCGCGACCAGGGCGTTGTGGATCGCGACATTTTTAAAAAGGCGGGCGAGCAGGGCTTTCTCATGGTGTGGCCGGAGGAGCGCTACGGGGGCATGGATGATTACGACATCCGTTGGGAGCAGGTCATTATCGAAGAGCTGGCCTATGCGCGCTGCAGCGACTGGTTTGGCTCCCTGCATAGCCGTATTGTCGCGCCTTACATCACCCGTTTTGGCAGCGAGGATCAGATTGAGCGGTATATCCCGGGCGCCGTATCAGGAGACATCATTCTTGCGGTGGCGATGACAGAGCCCGACGCGGGCAGCAATCTCGCGGGGATGCGCACCCATGCCGTCGAGGAAGATGATCACTGGATCCTCAATGGCCAAAAGACCTACATCTCCAACGGCATCAACTGTGATCTAGTGGTCGTTGCCGCCAAAACCGATCCGCAGAACAACCCCCATGCGATGACGCTGTTTCTGGTCGAGGCAGAGTGGGAAGGTTTCGAGCGCGGCCGCAATCTCAATAAATTAGGCCTCAAGGCGCAGGACACGGCGGAGCTCTTTTTCAATAACATCAAGGTGCCCAAGAGTAATGTGTTGGGCGAGGCGCACAAAGGGTTTTACTACCTCATGGAGGGTTTGGCGGAAGAGCGCTTGCTCGGCGCTATGGGTTATCTGGCGGCAGCGCAGCTTTCTTGGGATTTGACTGCGGATTTTGTGCGTGAACGTGAGGTGTTCGGCAAGCCATTGGCGGCCATGCAAAACACGCAATTCAAAATGGCGGAGCTCCGCGCCGAGCTTGATATTGCACAGTGTTTCGTCGATCAGGCGGCGCTTGCCTTTAATGCAGGCACGCTTTCGGCTGAGGACGCCGCGGCTGCCAAGCTCAAGACATCTGAATTGCAGCAGCGCGTGGCCGACGAGGGTCTGCAGCTACACGGTGGCGCCGGATTTATGGATGAGTATCCCATCAGTCGTCAATCGGCGGATGCGAAAATTGCCACCATTTACGCAGGCAGTTCGGAAATTATGAAGCTGATTATCGGCAGGCACTGTTTGGGGGATCATTACGACCCCTTTAATCAACGTAATTTCTAAGAGGCGCAAACATGGGCGCGCTAAGCGGTTATAAGGTTATCGAACTGGCGGGGATTGGCCCCGCGCCGATGGGCGGCATGATCCTTGCGGACATGGGCGCCGAGGTCATCCGAATTGAACGTCCTGGCGCGGTAGATCCCAAGGTGGCTGAACCGATCAGCGGCCGCAACAAGAAATCGGTCGTGCTGGATCTTAAACAGGATGCGGGAAAAGCTGCGCTGATGGCCTTGATCGAGCAGGCTGATGCGCTAATCGATCCATACCGTCCAGGTGTCTGCGAAAAGCTGGGCTTTGGGCCCGATGAATGTCTCGCGCGCAATCCCAAGCTCGTTTTTGCGCGCATGACGGGTTGGGGGCAAACGGGCCCGCTTGCGCAGGCCGCGGGCCACGACCTGAACTACATTGCCATCACTGGCGCATTGCATGCCATCGGGCGTCGCGGCGACCGACCGGTCGTGCCGTTGAATCTGGTGGGGGACTTCGGTGGCGGCGGCATGTTGTTGGTGACCGGCGTGATGGGAGGTCTTCTGGAGGCCGCGAAGTCGGGTCAGGGTCAGGTGATTGACGTGGCGATGGTCGACGGCACCGCACAGCTGATGTGGATGATGCAGGGATTCCAGCAGATCGGCGCCTGGAACGCGGATGAGCGAGAGGCAAATCTGCTCGACGGCGCCGCTCACTTTTATGACACCTATGAATGTGCCGATGGAAAATACGTTGCGATCGGCGCGATCGAACCCCAGTTTTATGCCGAGCTGCTGGCTCGAGCGGAGGTGACGGACCCGCAATTTCAGGCGCAGCATGAGGCGGCTCAGTGGCCGGAGCTCAAGCAAAAATTGGGTGAGGTGCTCAAAACCAAGACCCGCGATGAGTGGGACGCCCTGATGGCGGGCAGCGATGCTTGCTTTGCGCCCGTGTTGACGATGGTGGAGGCGACTACGTATAGCGCCAACACCGAGCGGTCAGTCTACACCGACGTTGAGGGCCTGACGCACCCGGCGCCGGCGCCACGGTTCTTGAGGACACCGTCGCAGATTCGACATGGAACACAGGCACTGGGGGCTGATACCGTCTCGGTGCTTAAGGATAGCGGGATGGAGGCGTCTGCCATACAGGCGTTACTGGAGACGGGTGCTGCGGTAGGATCCGAGTCATAAGCGGAGAATGACAGATGAGTGATTACGAGACGATTTTGATCGAGCGCGAGGGCCGTGTTGCGCGGGTGTCGTTCAACCGGCCGGATAAGCTCAACAGCTTCAACGGGACGATGCGTAGAGAGTTTTTGCGGGCAGCGCAGGAGGTTAACGCGGATAGGGATATCTGGGTGGTACTGCTGACGGGCGCGGGCAGGGCATTTGGCGCGGGTGCCGATCTGTCTGACACCTCGGAGCCGAGCCCCAATGGCGCGGAGGGTGTTGAGGATCAATTGAACGCCGAGTACAAGCCTGGCGTGCTGGCGATTCATCACGCCCGCAAACCCTGGATCGCCGCAGTCAACGGCCCATG
>CAXEVD010000346.1:0-2840 GCA_963999395.1 uncultured Halieaceae bacterium | reverse complement strand
CAAGCCGATATTTTACATCTCCACCAAGTTGGCAAGGAATTCGACATCATTGAAAGTGTCGGTGTTCTTCATCATATGGATGAACCGATGGCTGGATGGAGAGTTCTCGTAGATTTATTAAAGCCCGGTGGTTTGATGAAAATAGGTTTGTATAGTGAGCTGGCGCGGCGGCATATAGCGGAGATTCGAGAAAAAACTGCATCCTTGAGATCAGAAGCTTCTCAAGCGGACATCAGAAAATTTAGGCAGTCAGTGGCAGAATCTGATGACAAAAATCATCAGCTTCTAACAACTTCTAGTGATTTTTTCAGTCTTAGCACCTTCAGAGACTTAATATTCCACGTGCAAGAGCATCGCTTTACACTCCCGCAGATCCAGCACTGCCTCGATGAGCTGGGTCTGCAGTTTTGTGGATTTGAAAATCAAGATCTTGCGAGGCAATTCAAGGATTCTCTCGGGAAAGAATCGGATGCTGGTGACTTGTCACTTTGGCATCAGTTTGAGCAAGAGTATCCCAGTACCTTTGCTGGTATGTATCAATTCTGGTGCCAGAAGTTATAAACGGACCTGACTGACCAAAAATAATTAGCACCAACCGCTTGCGTAACCGCCTGTAACCCCCCCCCAAGCGCGCTACCAGAAGCTTTGTAAGGCCCTCTGAGCAACGTTACGTCAAATACATGAATGACCCACCCATTATTGGCAAGATATTGGTCAGCCTATATTGCTTAAGTGTCAGCGCTTTCATGTGGACGCTCATGGTCAATACCAACGGGCTATTTAGAGACGTTGCAGCAGGGCTAAACACGGTTGGGCAAACGGGAGAGCTTTCTGGTGCCGCTCAGGCATTTATTGAACAAGCCGGTAACGCACCTTTGATGAATCCAATCGAGATGGTGTTCGTGGCGTCTATCATTCTCATGCAGCTTTTGCAGGTGTGGATGAAGAAGGCTGATTGAGCAGAGGATCAGCTAGAGCCCTTTTCTGGCTGTGACGAAATGGGGGCGTTACCCCCGTTTTTTATCCGCCGCACTTAGCCAAGCAGCGTGTGAATCACGTAGCCGGCAACTACCGACATCAAGATGACCACGAAGTCGCCATGCACTAACGCGTAGACCACTGGAATACATAGAGCGCCGGCAAGCAGGACTGAGCGGTTCATCGACTGCGTGGCTGCCAGATCGAAATCGCCACCAGAAAAAGAGATATCCATGGCATCGCGCTAGTTTTCATGGGCAAAGGCTACAGGTAAGCAGCGTTGATGGCATAAGGCAGACCGAAGAGGCAGCTCCAGTTGAACACCGTCAGCACCCAAAAATGGATGGGTTGAAGATCTTTGGAGAGAAATAACGCGGCTTGCACCGCCAAGGCACCGAGTGACAACCAAAGTAGCGGTTCGCTCATTAAACCTCTAGGTTCAGCGAGTCGTAATACGTCAGGCCAATTATTGCTGCAAACAAAGCGCCGTCAACGCTGGGATTAGAGCACTCGGCGGGTGACAGTCTTAGATTGTTGAGGCAGCCATTACAAACAGCACGGCTGCTGCTGTAACAATCGAATAAGTATCAGCTGTGGTCATGGTGTGCTCCTTCATACTGATGACGCTCAACCCAGGCGTTTTACTCCCCAACTGCCCCTTTTTGGCAGATATTGTTTGTGGGTGCTGCTTAGTGTTTGATGATTGTCATAAGCCAAGAAAGAGAACATCACGATGCGGTTACAGGGTCTGAAGTGTGTAGTGACCGGCGGCGCCAGTGGCATCGGTGCCGCGACGGCCAGGCGATTTGCGGGAGAGGGTGCCGAGGTTTGCATTCTGGATCGAGACTTGCCAGCGGCCCAGGCGCTGGCTGTGGAGTTAGGTCAAGATCATTTCGCCGTTGAACTCGACGTGCGTCTTGAGCCCGCGGTCGAGCAGGCCGCGGGCGAGGTCTATACCCGCTGGGGCCACGTCGACGTACTTGTGAACAATGCGGGCTCCGAGCTCAACAAAACCTATAACGAGACAACGGTCGAGGAGTGGGACCGGGTGCTGGACACCGATCTCAAAGGCCCATGGCTTCTCTGCAAGCATTTTGTACCCGCTATGGTGGAGCGCGGCTCGGGCAGCGTCATTAATATCTCCTCTCTGAATGGGCTGGTCGGCTTTCCATTATCGACTGCGTACGGCAGTGCCAAGGGCGGCCTCGTGGTGTTCACCCGTGACATGGCCATTGAACTGGCTACCAGCGGTGTGCGCATTAACTGTGTCTGCCCTGGCGTGATCGAAACACCGATGATGGAGCGCTGGACAGATCTGATGCCCGATAAAGAGGAAGCCAAAGCGATGCTGCGTGGCGTGATGCCCATTGGCCGGATGGGTACCGCAGAAGAAGTGGCCAGCGCGGTATTGTTCTTCGCCTCAGCAGATTCCAGCTTGTGTCAGGGCACTGTGCTCAGCGTAGATGGAGGCTTCACCGCCCAGTAGCGGGGCGGTGCCTCAGCCGAGCACGCCTTCCGATCGCAAGGTGCTGATTTGCTGGCTGTCTAAGCCAAAGTCGGCGAGCACCGCGTCAGTATGCTCGCCGTGGGCCGGCACCGGACGCGAGGGTTCCAGCCGCTCGCCCCCAAACCGAGGCGGCGCCTTTACAACGCGGAGCTTGCCAAGATGCGGATGGTCGACCTCAGCGATGCTGTCATTAGCGCTCAGTTGCTCCTGAGCCAGCACCTCGTCGCGGCTGAGGCACTTCGCGCAGGGCACCTCCACCTCGCGCAACAGGGCCAGTAACTCATCGCTGGTGTACTCAAGGCATCTTTCAGCGACGAGGCCCCGAAAAATGTGCAGGTTCTCCACCAGCTTCTGC
>CAXEVD010000345.1:0-2846 GCA_963999395.1 uncultured Halieaceae bacterium | reverse complement strand
CCAGTTATCAACCGAACAGGCGCTGGAGTAGGTCTCGAATTCATTGAGGGATTTGATCAACTCCGAGAGATGCCGGGGGCACTCACAGTCCAACACGATCTTTTCTTCAGCTGCCGCTCGCAGCTCTGCGTCGTTAAACATGCGTGGCTTAGCGGGCATTAAGTCCGACAGGTTACCTACGCCCTGCGACGTTTCTTTTTCCACTTGGCTCCGACCGATTTCAAAGGCCAGTTGCGAGGGCTCAATGGGGTACTGTAACGCGGAATGACCCATCCGCTCCAACTCCGCCAACCACTGGTCGTTGCCAAACTGATACAACACGATGGTGCGCCGCACACCCAAGCGCTCCACTAGCGTCTCAACGCCTCTGATTTGCTGCATCGTCAAAGATGGGCAGTGCACCACCAGCATGTCACATGCCTCGTCAGCGCTGAGCGATGCCACGGCGTCACCAACAGACATTCTGGCCAGCAAGGCCGATACGCCAGAGATACAGCCATGATGGCCATCTAGCCATCGACAGAGATCCGCTCCCAAAAAAACCACCCGCGGCTTCGCGGGCGGCAGGGACCGCGCCGGCGATATATGATCCTGTTGCTCCAGAAGCACTTCCAACGTCTTGCGGTCCGACGCTGCGATCTCGCCAATCCTGACGCCCTGCTTCACCAGCGCCGACACCAATTGCAGGTGGTCGAGATCTGATTGGGTGTATTGGCGCCGTCCAGTCGGCGACTTGTAGCTGGCTCCGAGGCCATAACGCCTCTCCCACACTCTGAGGGTGTCGGACTTGAGTCCTGTGAGTCTGGCGACGGTGCCGATACCGTATAGAGGGCGTGGCTCCAACGCTTGCAAGGTTTTGACTGGTGCGTTCATGACGCTCTCCTGTACGCGATTTGTCCAGTTTTACGAGACATTCACCCACCCGGATCGCCTAAATCAAAACTTTGTCTAGGTTTTGTTCAGCTACAACATGGACAAAGGGTGCTCCACACAAAACCTGTCGAGGTTTTACCCCCGTATACGTGCATGAGCCACGAGGGGGCAATATGCAAACATTAGACAGTAGTGAAGACGCTGATCTGGAACTGATGTTCGCGGAAATACGGCGCTATCCGCTACTCACCGCGGATGAAGAGAAAGTCATTGATGGGAGGAAGTGGGCGGCGGTAGAGGCCCTGTCCACCGTCTTTTCAGAGGTCGCCGACCTGCGCGCAACACTCGCTGACCTGCTCCTCAATGCACTTGAGTGCCCGCCTGCGGTAAAACGCTTTCCCAGCCGAGAGCTTCACTTCACGTTGCGGAGGGAGTTGGCACCCTATTTTTCTGACGGGGACCTCGCCGATGCTACCGCAGAGGCTTGCAAAAGCCTGCGGAAACGCGGATCTAAAAAGCGCTACGCCGAGACAGTGAATGGTCTTGAGATTCCAGCCAGCCTAACGGTCGGGATCGCGGTGTTCATGCTTCGGCGTGCCGGCGGTCAGTTCCCCGATGCGGTCGCCGATGCGATTGGCCATTGGTCGCGGCACTGGCTAGCGCCGCCTGCACCCATCGCACTCGAGCCTCCCGTGCTAAAAAGTATGCGTAAAGCACTCCGAGAGTACACCGAAGCGCGAGACGCATTGGTTATGCACAACCTGAGACTGGTCCACTCTATTTCCGGACGATATCGCGGCCGAGGCGTTGGCTATCTGGACCTCGTTCAAGAAGGCACCCTGGGATTAATACGAGCGGCTGAAAAGTTTGAGTTCGTGAAGGGCTATCGTTTCAGCACCTACTGCTTTAACTGGATCACGCAGGCGGTTCGGCGCTACGTCGGCGATACGGGTAGCTTGATCCGCTTGCCAACCCACGTGCAGGACCAGGTGAACAAGGTCTACCGAGAGCGGGCAATTGAACAGGCCAAGACAGGGATGGAGCCCGATGCTGCGCAGCTCGCTAAAAAGCTGGGCATGGACAAGCAGAAAACCAAGGAAATACTCGAGGTGCGTAACTTGGCAATCTCGCTCGACGCGCCTCGCTACGACGATGACGACGGCGCGCTCGTCGACACGCTCACAACGGACCAGTACGGCGATACAACGGGTAACGCCGAGCAAGATTCATTGCATCGCTTTTTGGGTGAAGCAGTGGACCAGCTTGAGGCCAACGAGCAGGCGGTAGTCGTCGCACGATGGGGTTTACATGACGGCCCGCCGCTCTCCCGGTCCGAGATCGCAGACAGACTGGGCGTTAGCCGGGAGTGGGTCAGGCAGCTTGAACGATCTGCTCTCAGGAAACTGAAGGGCCAAGAGGGTGTTCAGGAAGCCTTCATGGACTACCAGCAGGTCAGCTCGGTTTAACCTTTACCGGACATTAAATCCGCAAGCGCCTTCTTAAGGTTCGGGTAGTGAAATTGAAAGCCATCCTCAAGCAGTTGCGCAGGCAACACTCGCTGCCCGCTGAGGAGCAGCTCCTCAGCCATTTCCCCGGCCATCATTCTGGCGGCAAAGGCGGGCACCCCGAGCTTAAACCAGGTATTGGATTGCCGCCCCGCTTCATGGGCGAGCTCACGATGTCTTGCGGGCTCAGGCGACACCGTATTGTAGACGCCCGCGGGATGATCACAATTAAGCACATGCTGAATCACCCTGACGACATCTTCGAGATGGATCCAGCTGAGCCACTGCTCACCGGAGCCGAGCCAGCTTTCCACCCCGAGACGGAACGACTGGGTCATCTTTCCCAGCGCGCCACCCTCGCGCGCCAGCACCACGCCAAGGCGCAGCAGACTCCCTTGGGTGCCGTGCTCAGCGGCCCTACCTGCCTCCTCCTCCCAAGACTGACACAACTCCGCGGCAAACCCGGTG
>CAXEVD010000344.1:0-2866 GCA_963999395.1 uncultured Halieaceae bacterium | reverse complement strand
AGCCGAACCGACGTGCTCCGCGGCGTGCTCGCGGCCCCGGGGGTTATCGCGCGTATCCGAACCCGAGATCACAGGCTCGCGACGTAGGCGGCGATGTTGTCGAGGTCAGCGTCGGTCATGGGTTTGGCAACGGGGTACATCATCGCCGACTGGGCGCCGCGCTCTTCACCCGCCCGATAGGCAGTCAGTTTGGCGACGATGTCCGCAGCGGCCTGTCCCGCCAGCATTGGTCCAATGCCACCCTCGCCACGGCTCCCGTGACAGGCAATGCACTGTCCATAATATTTTTCGCCTAGCGCTTCGGGGGATGCCGCCGCCAGCGTAGCCTGCTTGGTCCGCTCGACTGCAGCAATACTGCCGCCATTTTCAGCTTTCCACTCTTCGTAGCATTCGCCCACGCACTGGTTGCGGTTGCCGGCCCAGCCCGTGTCATTGCTCTGGGTACCGATCCAAATCAAACCCGAGACGACGACAATGAAGGCGGCGACGAGAGTGGTGGTGTTCATGCTGTGCTTCCTGTTTTCGGCAAGAGACGCTGGGGGCCCCAGCGGAAAGCGCGGAATGATAAGGCTTCTGTCAGCAAGATGACAGGCTCCTGCGCCGAGCGGCGGTCATTTCCGCGTGTCTCTATGCCGCCGCCGCGGGTGGATGACCTGACCTCATCAAGTCGGCATAATCGTCGCCCGCCAGTCAACGTCGACCATCTTCCAGGAGCCTCCTCATGTCGAACCCTTACCGCGGACACATAAAGGTACGTTTTGCCGATACCGATGCGAATGGACACGCCTTCTTCGGCAACTACTTTGTGTTTGCGGACGAGGTCTTGGGAGAGTACTGGCAGGAGCTGGGGCTCGATGTAGCGGATGTTGTAACCCCTGACTTTCTCACCTTTACGGTCAACGCCAACATGGATTTTCTGGGTGAGAGTCTCGCTGGTGATACACTGGAGATCGAGGTGGCCGCAGAGCGGGTCGGTAATTCCAGCATCGTGATTGGTTTCACGATGCAGAACCTGCGCACCGAAGAGGTCGCGGGAAAAGGCAGCTTCACCTACGTCTTTGTGGATAAAGCCACGCGTAAGAGTTGTCCTATGCCGGCTGACTTCAAGGCCTCTGTATTGGCCCGGCACCCCGAACTGGCGTAAATCGCTGACCGAAGGGCCCTCACACCGGACCAATTGGTTCTGGCGCGCCGACCCATCATAATTCACCTTTGGCTAAACGAATTGGAGCTGCGGGTGACCGCTCACGCCAAGAATACGCTTCAGGACAAAGGACTGGTGCTGGTGCTGCAGGATCTGCACGCGGCGTCGCCGGGGCAGTTACGCTCCAAATCCAGCGACGAGGCAGCGCGGGATTACTGTTGGTCCGCGCTGGTACTGTCCTCTGCGTTTGGGTTCCGGGTCTCGCCGGGACACACCTATTCGCTGTATCTGGTTGAGGGACAGTGGCGGTTGTCACTGATTACTCCGGAAGAATGGGGTGTGCGCATGCCCGGTGCCTTCGTCGGTCAATGCAAGCTTCGCCATGATATGACCTGGAGTGTGGTGTTTGATGAGTCGGTGGCTGAGGGCTCTCCTGTGCACGACGCTCTGCTCCAATATCTGGACGGCATTCACGAACAGCTTCAGGCCTCCGGTAGCTGGGAAGCGCTCCTGAGGAACGGCGAGCGGCACCTGCCTTATCAGCAGCGGGTGCTCACCACCGGCCTCGCATCCTCCCTCAGGCAGTCGCTAGCGTTGAGTGGGCAGTCGGGTGTGCCGCTGAGCGTGCCGTTACTGCAGGAGACGCTATCACTGCCCCTGCAGGCCGACTGACCCGGTGTTGCCGCCCCGCCACGCGCGGGGGTGGTTAGAGGGGTGGTATTGCAGTGGCGTGAGGACTCGCGTGGCATGAGTGACGCGAACCCCCCCCTTACTACGCGGTATCAGCAAAGAGCTCCCGACCCACCAGCATGCGGCGAATTTCTGAGGTGCCCGCACCGATTTCATAGAGCTTGGCGTCGCGCAGTAGCCTGCCAGTCGGGTAGTCGTTGATGTACCCGTTGCCCCCCAGTAGCTGAATCGCATCGAGCGCCGACTGGGTCGCGGCTTCGGCGGTGTAGAGAATCACGGCGGCGGCATCTTTACGGCTCTGCTCGCCTCGATCAAGGGCCTCGCAGACCCCATATAGGTAGGCGCGACTCGCAGAGCAACGGGCGTACATGTCGGCCAGCTTGCCCTGGACCAGCTGAAACTCGCCAATCGGTTGACCGAATTGCTCTCGCTCGTGAACGTAGGGCAGTACCGCATCAAGACAGGCCTGCAATATCCCCACCGGGCCGCCCGACAGCACCGCTCGCTCGTAGTCGAGTCCCGACATCAGCACGCGCACGCCGCTACCGACCTCTCCCAGCACCTGATCGGCGGGAATCATGCAATCCTCGAACACCAGCTCACAGGTGTTGGAGCCGCGCATGCCTAGCTTGTCCAATTTAGGCGATCGGGAAAATCCTTTGGTATCACGCTCGACAATGAAAGCGGTGATGCCTTTTGAGCCCGCTTCCGGGTCGGTTTTGGCGTAGATCACATACACATCGGCATCGGGCCCGTTGGTGATCCACATCTTTCGCCCGTTGAGCAACCAAGTGCCGTCGTCCTGCTGCACCGCAGAAGTGGTCAGACCCAGAACGTCGGTTCCCGCGTCTGGCTCGGACATGGCCATCGCACCAATCCACTCTCCAGAACAGACTTTTGGCAGAATTCTCGCCTTCTGTTCCTCGTTTCCGTTGTAGGCAAGGTTGTTTACAAAGAGCATGGAGTGAGCCAAGTAAGCAAGTGCAAACCCTGGGTCTGAAGCGGAGAGTTCCTCGTGGACAATCGTGCAAG
>CAXEVD010000343.1:0-2876 GCA_963999395.1 uncultured Halieaceae bacterium | reverse complement strand
ACTCCGCCTTGGTGGTCGCAGGCGCACTGTCGCTGCAGGACGCGGCCCGGTTGGTGCAGACCCGTGGGCGTGCGATGCAATCTGCTGTTCCGGCCGGAGAGGGCGCCATGGCTGCAGTGCTGGGTTTGAGCGATGCGGTTATTGATGAAATCTGCGTTACCCATTGCGACGATCACGCCTATGTCGGCGCGGTCAACTACAACTCTCCCGGTCAAGTCGTGATAGCAGGCCACGCGGGTGCGGTAGAGGCCGCGGGTGCTTTTATGAAGGAGGCGGGGGCCAAGCGCGTTTTACCGCTTCCTGTTAGCGCGCCCTTCCATACACCTTTGATGCAACCTGCTGCGGCGGTGATGGCCGAGGCATTTCAGACGGTAGAGCTCAACGATGCAACGGTGCCGGTGATTAGCAATGTTGATGCGCTGCCGCACCGTAAGGCGATGGAGATTAGACGGCTTCTGGTTCGGCAGGTATCGGAACCCGTGATGTGGACACAGTGCGTGATCACGCTACTCGAGGCGGGGTGCACTCGTTTCGCAGAATGCGGACCTGGCAAGGTGCTGGCCGGCCTGCTCAAGCGGATTGATCGATCCATTCAGTGCGCCACATTGTAAGACCCTGCGGCGCTAAAAGAGACCGCAACGGAGGCTGCCTGATGAGTGATGCTGAAAGGAATCAAAAAAGAGTAGCGCTCGTCACCGGCGCAAGCCGGGGGATCGGCGCGGCCATTGCGAGGGTATTGGCCGAGCAGCACATGACTGTAGTCGGTACCGCCACTAGCGAAGCCGGCGCGTCTGGTATAAGCGAGGCGCTCAGCGGGTTGGGCGGTACCGGTAAGGTGCTGAACGTCACCGATCCCGACAGTGTTGACGCGCTCATTTCGGGTATTCGTGAAGAGCTCGGCGACCCGCTCGTGCTGATTAACAACGCGGGTATCACGCAGGACAACATCTTGATGCGCATGAAGGAGGACGAGTGGCAGCAGGTTATCGACACGAACCTCACGGCGCTGTACCGCCTGAGCAAGGCCTGCCTGCGGGGAATGACCAAAGCGCGATGGGGGCGCATCATTAATGTCACCTCTGTCGTCGGGTCCATGGGCAACGCAGGGCAGAGTAATTACGCGGCCACCAAAGCCGGCGCAGAGGGCATGGCGCGCTCTCTTGCCCGAGAGCTCGGTTCGCGCTCTGTAACCGTCAACTGCATTGCGCCCGGGTTTATCGACACTGATATGACCCGCGCGCTGGCTGATGAGCAGAGAGACGTTCTGCAGAAGCAGATTCCTTTGGGTCGGCTCGGTTCGCCCGACGATGTGGCCGCTGCAGTGGCCTTTTTGGCAAGCGATGCCGCCCAATACATTACCGGTGAGACGCTGCAGGTAAACGGCGGCCTTTACATGGGCTGAGCCGCGCTATCAAGGGTCGAATATCCGTCAAAAAGGGTTTTACTTGCGGCAAAAGCTTGTAAAATCCAACGCGTTTGGGCTTAGCACCCGACAACAACCGGAGCAAAGGGCACGTCATGAGCAATATTGAAGATCGAGTGAGAAAAATTGTCGCCGAGCAGTTGGGCGTCAAAGAAGAGGAAGTCAAGGCAGAGGCGTCATTCGTTGACGATCTGGGTGCAGATTCCCTCGACACGGTAGAGCTAGTCATGGCGCTCGAGGAAGAATTCGAGACTGAAATCCCTGACGAAGAGGCAGAAAAAATCACCACCGTTCAGCTGGCGATCGACTACATCAATACCAACCTCTCCTGAGCGGGTCTCAGCAACTGAATACCGGGGCCGCTCTGCTCACGCAGCGCGGCCTTTTTCGTTTTAATGAGCTCACAGACGCATCGAAAAGATCCTGTCTGGCTTTTCGGTCAGCACGCCGAACGTCTGATTTCAAAGAACATAGCAAACCTCACGGGGCAGAAGGGGCGCATCATGAAAGGCAACAGAGTGGTCGTTACCGGCATGGGTGCCGTTACGCCATTGGGCTTGGACGTCGATTCGAGCTGGGCAGGCATCTGTGATGGTCGTAGCGGCGCCGCTGCGATTGAGCACTTCGATGCCGCCGCCTTCACTACGCGCTTCAGCGCCAGCGTCAAAAATTTTAGTGTTGAGGGCTACCTCGAAACCCGCGATGCGAGACGGATGGACCCGTTCATTCAGTACGGCATGGTGGCGGGCATTCAGGCTTTCAGAGACTCTGGGTTCGAAGTCACCGAAGCTAATGCGGCACGAATCGGTTGTGCCATCGGTTCGGGCATCGGCGGCATAGGCTCTATTGAAGATACCGCCATGCTGGTCGATCAGAAGGGTCCAAAGCGGATATCACCTTTTTTTGTGCCGGGCGCCATCATCAACATGATCGCCGGGAATCTTTCGATTCTCTATAACCTGCAGGGACCCAACCTTGCAGTGGTCACAGCCTGCACGACCGGCACCCATAACATTGGCCTCGGCGCACGAATGATTGCCGCAGGCGATGTCGACGCGATGTTGGTCGGTGGCGCCGAGATGGCAACCACCCCAGTGGGTATTGGCGGCTTCGCTGCCGCGCGCGCCTTGTCTACCCGTAACGATGACCCCGAGCGCGCGTCGCGTCCTTGGGATGCAGACCGAGATGGGTTCGTGCTCGGTGATGGCGCGGGTATGCTCATGCTTGAATCGCTGGAGAGTGCAAAATCTCGAGGCGCTCGGATTTATTGTGAGCTGACAGGTTTTGGTATGAGCGGCGACGCCTATCACATGACGTCACCTCCAGAAGATGGGCGTGGTGCGGCGGCATCGATGCAACAGGCGTTGAACGATTCAGGTCTATCAAAAGAGGATATTGATTACATCAACGCCCACGGCACCTCGACGGAGGCCGGGGATCTGGCAGAGTCGCG
>CAXEVD010000342.1:0-2876 GCA_963999395.1 uncultured Halieaceae bacterium | reverse complement strand
CACCCTCAGCACAGAAACGCCTGACCATCCCCTCGCCGATACCCGAGGCACCTCCTGTGATCACTGCGACCTTTTTTTGTAATCGATCAGACATCCTGCATTCTGCATTAAAAGACTGCATTGGAGACTAACACTCGCGGTTGGACGCTTCAGCCCCGATAAAGCCGCTACCTTGAACGAAGTGAATACCGACCGAGCGCGAATCAATGCGCCGATGGCGAAGCGCAGTGGCGGTTGGAGGTCCGGCTTTTACATCCGCAAAGCCATCCTGCAGTACACTGCTCAAAAGTCCTCGCGTGAGAGGCACTATGAGCACTGCCTCAGTCGCCACTATATTTCGCTACCCCGTGAAGTCCATGATGGGAGAGACGCTTAGCGAAGCAGATATCGGAGAGGCCGGCATACCGGGTGATCGCGGCTGGGCGGTTCGGGATGAGAAACGTGGTGGCATTCGGGGGGGGAAGAAAATCCCGCAACTGATGACGCTGGCAGCACAATCCGGGACTGCGGCACCCCTCATCACCGCCGCCGATGGGGACTCAGCCTCAGCAAGCTCTGAGCGCATTAACGACTGGCTCAGTGGCAAGCTGAATCATCCGGTCACTCTGTGGCCACTGCTCCCTGCCGACCAGCTGGACCATTACCGGCGCGGCGCGCCCGACACAGAGGACTTTGAGCAGGAGTTGAGGGCAGTATTCGGGCGACTACCGGATGAACCACTTCCTGATCTCGCGGGATTCGAGGAACTACTGGAGTTTGAGTCGCCGCCGGGCACCTATTTTGATGCGTTTCCCATATCCATCATAAGCCAGCAGTCGCTGAACACCATGAATCAGCTAGAGGGTGAATCGCGATTTGACGTCCGGCGCTTCAGACCAAACATATTGGTCGATGTGCCGGGCTCCGATCACTCTTTTCCCGAGCAAGTCTGGGTGGGCAAGACGTTGGCAATCGGCAGTGTGACGCTGAAGATCGACACGACATGCCCCCGTTGCGCTATGACCACACATGGCTTCGATGACCTGCCGCAAGATCCGCAAATCATGCGCAAGATGGTCGCCAATAGTGAAGGCAACCTGGGGATTTATGCGTCGGTCGTAAAGGCGGGCAAGGTGGCAACCGGTGATTCAGTCAGCGTCATGTAGCGCCCTACCGGCGCCCGTGGTCATCCCAGCGAAGCACCGTTAAGTTCGAGACGCCCAGCAAACGAGCCGCTTCATTGAGCGTATAGCCCTGCTCGATATAGGACTGTAGCGCTCTCAGGCGCCGTTGATGCGCCAGATCATAGACCTGCGCGGGGGTTTTGGTCACCGGTGAGCTCTCCTTATCTCGACCAGTGAGGTCACCTTTGGCGCGCTCAGCGGGCGCACGGGTTCCGATTGGGTAGTGACTGAATCCGAAGATCATGAGCGATGCCTGAGGGCGAAGACACAGGTGTTACCCACCTCAACGCCCTTTGGATCAAACAAAATCTGGACAAAGGACGCTTTTTGCTAGCGCTCAGAGCGCGAAATGTTCAGAAGCCGCTGGTGGTCGCACTCATCAAGCGCACGCTGCCGCCGCGGCAAGATGATGAGCCTGCCTGACACTAAACACAGCACCGCCCACAAAATGGGCAGCATTATTCGGCCGCGGCGGCTTCCTCTTCATATACGGAAAAGATTAAATCGCTGACCGCCCAGACCTCTTCTCTGGTCGCCTGAATATCGTTGTTATTCATCTGCACCGCCGCATAGATATAGTTCAACGTGCGCTCAACCCTTTTTGAGCTCACTTTGCTGATACAAGATAACCACCACCAGGGCTAGGAGAACGGCATTGGCACTCAGAAACTGGACCATGAGGCTGTCCTTATGATGAAAATACGCTGAGTGCCATAGAGTCTAAGGATCTTTAAAGTGACAATCTTCGGGACGAGCTTTAGGTTTGGAGCGGGTGATGGGAATCGAACCCACGTTTAAAGCTTGGGAAGCTCTCGTTCTGCCATTGAACTACACCCGCTGTCCGAGCAAAGCTTAACCTCGCTCTCGCGAGCGATCAAAAGCTGCCTAGCCCAGATCCAAGGCTTTGAGTGCGGCCAGCAATTCGGAGTGGTGATCTTTGGTTTTGAACTTGTCCATAACCGCCTTCAGCTTGCCGTCCTTACCGACGATAAAGGTCGTGCGCAAAATGCCGTCAAACTCACGGCCCATGAACTTCTTGGGGCCCCAGGCGCCGTAGTCGTCCGCCGTGGCATGGTCTTCGTCACTGAGCAGTTGAAAGTTGAGCTCATCGCGCTCCACAAATTTGGCGAGCTTCTTAACCGGATCCGGGCTGATACCCAGCACCACCGTGTTCAGGCCCTTCAATGCCTTGGCCGAGTCTCTGAGTCCCTGCGCCTGCAAGGTGCAGCCGGGCGTCATCGCCTTTGGGTAGAAATACACCACCACCGCAGACTTGCCCTTAAAGTCAGCGAGGGAGACTGTGTTGCCCTCATGATCTGAGAGCGAAAACTTGGGCGCCAAATTGCCCACCTTGGGAAATGCCATGTCGGCCTCCAAATAAAGTCACTGTGAGTAGTCCTGTTACGTCGGCTCGTCGCGCAGGGATCAGCCAGTCTCAATAATGCGCAAGCTGCTAGCGCCGGGGATACTCAATCACCGTGTTGCGAACCGGGTACTGCCCTGTTTTTCGATCTTCAAGAAACTCTCTGAGTAGTTCCCTGACAGTGGGAAACGCCAGCTCGTCCCAGGGAATCTCCTGCTCATCAAACAGCCGGGTTTCCAGGCTTTCAACGCCGACGCCGTATTGCCCATCCACCAGGTCCGCCCGGTAGAACAGGTATACCTGACTGATATGGGGTAAATTGAACACTGTATAAAGCCCGTGCAGACGCA
>CAXEVD010000341.1:0-2882 GCA_963999395.1 uncultured Halieaceae bacterium | reverse complement strand
AACCTTACCTTGACCGTCGCGGGCGCGGGCATGCTGTGGGTGGGATGGTTTGGATTCAATGCCGGTTCAGCGGTCGCAGCGGATAGCAGTGCCGCCATGGCGATGCTGGTGACTCACCTCTCAGCGGCGTGCGGCTCTCTGGCATGGATGACCATGGAGTGGCTTCGGCACGGCAAGCCTTCTGTGCTGGGTATTGTGACCGGCATGGTGGCGGGGCTCGGCACCATCACGCCGGCATCGGGTTCAGTGGGGCCAGCGGGTGCTGTCGTGATTGGTCTCTCTGCTGGTGTGATCTGCTACTTTGCAACGATTACTCTCAAGAACCGGCTGAATATCGACGACAGCCTCGATGTTTTCCCGGTGCACGGGGTCGGCGGCATGCTCGGGCTGTTCATGGCAGGAATTTTCTGTTCCCCCTCCCTAGGGATCTTTAGCGGCAATGGTTTTTCTGACGGCATTAGCACAATCGGGGGTCAGTTGGGGGTTCAGTTGACCGGCATTGCCGCGACCTTTGTTTACACGGCAACTGTGAGCTGGGTTTTATTGCGCGTCGTGAATGCCATCGTGACCGTGCGGGTTGATCAGGAAGATGAAACCGCAGGTCTTGATATCGTGCTCCACGACGAGCGGGGTTACGACCTCTAAGCCTGACGGTATTTAGCTGGCGTTTAGCACCACCGATACCCCAAGTCGCTCCATGGCTGGGGTGCTCTGCTCAATCTCCCAGATGGTCAGGGGATGATCAGTTCCCCATTGCTTCGGAAAGGTCAAGGTTAAGGTTTCTTCTGCCGCTGAAACGCTCAAGTCGGGCAAGGCTTCCAGGGCCTCGACGTGCTTCAGAATCACCGCGAGGCGGAGTAACACCATCATTCTGGCCACCGTTTGGCGTTTCCGTTTTGAGATCGGGTCTAGCAGCTCGGAGCGGACTTTACCCTTAAGGCCCGCGATCAGGGCTGCCATGACGGTCTGATCCTGTTCGGCGAACCCCGGGAGGTCGGTGTTGAGTACCAGATACGCGGAGTGCTGAGAGTAATTTTTCTGTGATACCGCCACACCGATCTCGTGCAGCGCCCCGGCCCATTCAAGCAGTGCA
The DNA here is from genome assembly GCA_963999395.1 of uncultured Halieaceae bacterium. GTDB lineage: Bacteria > Pseudomonadota > Gammaproteobacteria > Pseudomonadales > Halieaceae > Luminiphilus. The sequence goes on along the minus strand of CAXEVD010000341.1, from coordinate 1,789 downwards.
ATATCGCTGGGTTCCAGCTGCCAGATTTCGCGCGTGGCTTCAGCGAGCAACACGACCCGGTGCGTCACCAGATCGGCAATAGTCTGATCGACCGAGTAGCGTTGCTGCATGGCCGAAATGGTCCGCGTGCGGACATCCTCGTGGCTGAATCGACCAATCAGGTCGTAGATCACGCCCTCCCTGAGTGCCCCGGTTGAGGTGCGCATTAGGGGAATCTGTAACCCGTCAAAGATGCCCATCGTGATCGCGAGACCCGCGGTGACGACACTCTTGCGAGACTCGCTGAGTCCCTCGAGGTTGATGTCATCGACGTGAGCGAAAGCGAGCAGCTGTTTTTTTACCTCGCCCAGCGCTGCCCGATCAATGCCTTCCTCTCGGTGCCCCGCGGTCATGATCAGCGTCTCAATCGCGCGCAGCGTGCCCGATGACCCGACGGCCTCTTGCCACGATCCGCTGTGGTAGTTGCGGCGAATGTGCGACACCTCGATGCGCGCCCGATGATAGGCCGCATCGAAACGCTCCTTGGTGATCTTGCCATCGGGAAAGAACGCCTCGCCGTAAGAGACGCAGCCCATTTGCAGGCTCTCCAGGCGCAAAGGCTCGAATCGTTCTCCGAGAATGAATTCTGTGCTGCCACCACCGATATCCACTACCAGTCGCGTGTCCTCGTCGTCGGAGAGCGTGTGGGCGACGCCTAGATAGATGAGTCGTGCTTCCTCTCGACCATAGATGACATCGATCGGTGCACCGAGGATCTGCTCTGCAGGCTCAATAAATTCCTGCCGATTTTTTGCGCGTCGCAGTGCGTTGGTGCCGACAATACGCAGTTTGGCGGGCGCGGTACTGTCGATCAGCTGCTTGAATCGCTCCAGGCAGGCTAGCCCGCGCTCTATCGCGCCGGGGGTCAGCATCGCGGTGCTAGACGTCTCGCCCAGCTGCACTTTCTCGGCCAGCGCCTGAACGGGTCTCAGCTCTCCGAAATCCGACTTGGCGATTATCAGGTGGAAGGAATTGCTGCCCAGATCAATGGCAGCAAGGAGTGATTCCGGGTTGTCTTGGGTGTCATTCATAGCAGGACCGGGCTCTTGCAAATCGGCACATCGGGTCTGCACTGGTTGCATCAATGTTAGCATCGCTCATGTGTGATAGACGCGGGTCGCTCTCGGGGTCACGCGGGTCATGAGTTCGTAGCCGATCGTGCCGCTGTGTGCCGCGACGTCATCGATCGATGGCTGATCACCCCAGAGTATAGCTGGTGCGCCCAAGCTCAGGTCCGAGCAGTCCGTTACATCCACTGTCACCATGTCCATGGAGACCCGACCCGCTAGCGCGGCGATCTGGCCATTGATCCCGACGGGGGTTCCGTCAGCCGCGCCCCAAGGATAGCCGTCACCGTATCCCACCGGCAGTGTGGCGATCACGCTGTCGCGTTGGGCAGTCCAGCGACCCCCGTAACCCACGGACTCGCCGGCTGGCACGCTGCGCAGCGCGATCACCGAGCTAGAGAATCGCATTGCCGGGCGGAGCGGTGCGGGGCTCGAAAGGCCTTTGATTTGTCCCCCATACAGCGCATAACCCACCCTTACCCAGTCGCTGGGCGCAGGCAGCGCGTGCTGCGTTGCCGCCGAGTTGTGCAGGCTGGTGGTGTCCTGCCCGTCGCGGACCGTGTCTTCCCAGCTTCGGAGTTGTGCCCGGGTGAGTGCGTCGTTCGGTTCCTCCGCAGATGCCAAGTGTGACATGGCCGTGATCTCACCAATGCCATACTAGAGTAGGGTGTCTCGGATGCCGG
>CAXEVD010000340.1:0-2892 GCA_963999395.1 uncultured Halieaceae bacterium | reverse complement strand
ACACGTTCGTCCCGGTAAAAGGGAATCTTCTGCTTACGATTCAGCGCGGTGAATTCTGGCTGCTGAGTCTCACCAGTCCGAGGCCCTATAGCGTGGTGCTGGTAATCCAAACCCAACTCCTCGCAGACCCAGATAGGCCTGAAACTGCGTGGCGTGCCGATTCCCCAGATCTCTCGCATGTTGCCCTGCTCCGCTCCCATTCAAGCAATCTTGTATAGCGACATAGCGGCTCAGTCTATCGAGCCATTTGACTATCTACTCTCTAGACGACCTGAAACTCACCTCACTGTCGGCCACGAGCCAGGCGAAAACGGCAAAGGCCGCCACGTTTTGATCCAACGACGCAGCATCGAGCTTGTCCACCGTATCGTCAGCCGTGTGATGCAGATCAAAGTAATCACGACCATCCTGATGCAACCGCAGCGTGGGCACGCCCGCGGCAATTAGCGGATACAGATCCGGCCCTCCGCCGGGCTGATTATCACTCCCCGGCGCGATACCAATAGGTGCAAGCAGTCGAGCGATCTCGGCAAAGAGCGCGTCGCCTGCATTAGTTCGGCTGTCTGCTGTTACCTTCCATACGCGACCACCGCCAAAGTCACTTTCAGACCCGATCACATGCTGACCGAGTGCCGCTTCATATCGATCCCGGTAGGCATTAGCGCCGAGCAAGCCCACTTCTTCGGCGCCCCACAACACTAAGCGAATGGTCCGCCGCGGCGCCAACCCCGCATCTTTTATCAGCTCCAGTGCGGCCATGGTGATCCCGACACCGGCACCATCGTCAATGGCGCCCGTACCCAGATCCCAGCTATCCAGATGGGCGCCGATGACAACTATCTCCTCCGGCACCTCCCGGCCCAACACTTCCGCAATCACATTGCCGGATTGCGCAGCGGGCACCTCGGAGCTGTCCACTTTGATACGCACAGAGAGCGTTTTGCCCTCTTCCGCAATGCGCTCCAGCTGATCCGCGTCAGGGTTAGACAGCGCCAGCGCCGGAATGCGCGGCACCCCTTGCTGATAGCGAAGGGAACCCGTATGCGGAAACCGGTGGCTATCGGTACCCACCGAGCGAATCAGGTATCCGACCGCACCTTTGTCCGCCGCAATACTCGGGCCCGAGGTACGGGCCTTATTGAAATACCCATAGGACGAGCCATCCTGCGTTCGTTGCATCGCATGCCCCACATAGGCAATACGATCCGACAGGCTACCCGCTGGCGCCCGCTTTAAATCCTCTAGGGTCTCAAATAGCTCGACCTCCGCACTCAGGCCGTCTTCTTTAGTGGAGACAGAGCCCCCTAGGGCCGTCACTGCCAAGGGCTGGGGGTAAGGCGTCAAGATCTCAGCGCCCTCCTCGTGCCGCTCCCATGCGTTCATTTCAAAAGGCTCATTGCGAACATTCGCGAAACCTTTCTCTGTGAGGGTCTTGATCGCCCAGACACGGGCCCGGGCTTCCGCCTGACTGCCTGCTAACCGGGGCCCGACCTCGGTGGTCAACGAGGTGACAATGGCCATAGCGTTACTTCCCATCATTGCCTGGGCACGAAGCATCTCCGCATGAGCGAGGCTCTCGCGTGACAATGGATCAGCGATTGAGGCGCTCGCCGTGAAATAAAGCACCAACGCGTGCGCTATACGTTGACAGGTACTAAGGATCATAAGGACAGGCCTCTCTATTACGATGAAGGCAACACTCAAAAGGCAGACGTCACGCAGCCTGATCAGACTCTCGGTTGATCAGGGCCTTGCGCTGTTCGAGCCACAGATTTGCCGCTTTGGTCTGCGCTTTGGTCGCAGCCATCACACCCATATCAACCTGCGTAGTTCCACTATGACCCAACGCCGCTATCTGCTCATAGAACCAATACTGGGTGGCAAATGCACCCACCGTGCGGACAAGCTTGATGCCATTGAGGAAGCGGAGCGCTCTTGGCAGCAACGATAGCGTCGACTCGAAACGGGGCAGTTCGGCGGTGCCTCGCAACAATTGCGCTGGTGCATCGGTCACGACGCACATCGGTCGGCCGATGCCGATCATATCGGCGCAACCGGTTTCCAGCGCGGCGTTCATAGCGTCCAGCCGTCGCAAGCCACCCGTGACCATCAGCGGGATATTGATCTCTTTCCGCATCGCCTCGGTGAAGTCCACGAAGTAGGCTTCTCGTGCACGAGTAGAGGCTGCCACGGACTGCTCTTCAACAGGCTCCATGCCCTCTAGGTTAAGCAATCGGGGCTGCTCGTAGGTGCCGCCAGATATCTCAATCAGGTCTACGCTGGCCTGCTCCAACCATTGGGCCACCTGCAGACTCTCGTTAAAATCAAAACCGCCGCGCTGAAAATCGGCGCTATTGAGTTTGACCGAGACCGGCACCGCAGGGCCGACCGCAGCGCGGACCCTCGCCACACAAGACAGCAGCAATCTCGCCCGGTTCTCTAGCGGCCCACCCCAGTGATCCTCTCGTTGATTGCTGCGCGGACTCAAAAATTGCGAGAGCAAATAACCGTGGGCCGCGTGCAACTGGACGCCCGTAAAACCCGCATTGACCAGCACCTTGGCACACCTTGCAAAGCCTGCAATCACCCCCTCGATATCTTCTTCGGTCATGGGATCAGGCTCCCCAAACTGACCGCCCGGCAGCCCAAGCTTGACGGCGGAAGGCGCCTTGGGATGAGGGTTAACAATCCTTTGGCATTGACGGCCCGCGTGGCTGATTTGCGCCCAAAAATGGTTGCCGCCGCGAGTGCCGGCAGCCGCCCAGGCTTCCAGTGTGGCTTGCATCGTCGCCGAGGGCTCATCCTCGACGATGACATTACCCGGACGCTCCAGATGGTCTCCATCGATCTGCACATTGCCAGACAGAAGGAGCCCTGCACCACCGTCACTCC
>CAXEVD010000339.1:0-2895 GCA_963999395.1 uncultured Halieaceae bacterium | reverse complement strand
TTAGTTTACGCAGCACGATAGGCAGCCCTGCGCCCGTCACGCCCGCCGTGACTAGGTTAATCAACATGGCGCAGGCAATGATCACGCCCAGCATCGGGTCGCCGAACCACAGCGACGCGGTAATGGCAATCACGGCGGCCCAGAGCAGTCCATTGAGCAGCCCTACCAACGATTCGCGGCCGATAAGCCACAACTCGTTGCGATGATTGATTTGGCCCATTGCCATGGCGCGAATCAGGATCGTCAGACTTTGAGTGCCTGCAATCCCGCCCATTGAGGCCACAATCGGCATCAGCACGGCCAGCGCGACCACTTTCTCAATGGTGTCCTGAAACAGGTTGATCACCGAGGAGGCCAGCAAAGCGGTACCCAGATTGACACCCAGCCACACGGCGCGCCGCGGCGCTGACTGCCATACCGTTGCAAAGGTATCCTCTTCCGCCAGACCGGCAAGCGAGGTCAGGGAGTGATCGGCCTCTTCCCTGATGACATCCACCACGTCGTCGATCGTAATTCGTCCGAGCAGCTTGCCGTCATCATCGACCACCGGCGCGGAAATCCAGTCGTTTCTCTCAAATCGCCGCGCCACCTCTATTGCCGGTGTATCGGCGCCAATGGCCTCCTGATCTGTGATCATCATCTCCCGCACCGAGACGGCTGGGTCAGACACCAGCACGGTACCGATGGCCAGCAGTCCCACAAACCGATCATTGCGGTTCACCACGATCAGGCTGTCCGTGTTGGGTGGGAGCTCCGTATGCCGGCGGAGGTAGCGCAGCACCACATCCAGCGTCAGATCTGCGCGAATGGTGATGGTGTCGGTGCTCATCAGACCGCCGGCCACGTCATCAGAAAAGCTCAGTACCTTCTGAAGGCGCTGGCGGTACTGCTCATCCATGATAGCCAGTACCTGACCGGTCACCTCATCGGGTAACTCATGGAGGATGTCGGCAACATCGTCGTCATCCAGCTGCTCAACAATTTCGGCGAGCGCCTCTGGCTCCCGGTCCGCCAATGCGGCATTGCGGAGCTCGTCCGGCAATTCATTGACGACCAGTACTTCCTGCTCCGGTTCGAGAAGGCCCAGCAGCACCGCGCGGTAGTCAGGGGGTGAGGAGCTGATCAAATATGCGACGTCGCCGGGGGACATCTCGGCCAAAATACCCGCGACGTCGCCCAGCGTGTGCGAGCGCAGGGCACGTTCAAGACGCTCTGTCTTGGTGGGGAAGTTGGCGGGTGAGTTCACAGGTGGACCTCCTCTGAGGTCGTCATTATCCGCTACCGACCCTGAAGATCTACCCGCGAAAATGCCTTTGTGACTTATTCCAGCTCGTCAAACCCGCTGGCAAACAGCGCCACCAGCGCCATCATTGCGTCGTTTTCATCATCACCCGTGATCGCCAGGCTGAGCGCCGCACCACACGGTGCAGCTAGCATGAGTACGGACATGATGCTTTTCGCGTCGATCTCCTGACTCTGATAGCTGATACGGATATCGCTGGTAAATCTGGCCGCACAGTCCACCACTTTGGCCGCGGGACGGGCATGGAGCCCCAGCGGGTTGATGACAGTGATCGTCTTTTCCATTGTCAGCCGCCGGCCTCGTGCAGATCACGATGCCGAACTTGCGCCGCAGGAAACTGCGCGATCAGGTCTCGATGCAACTTCTCGGTCAGATAAACGGAGCGATGCTGACCGCCAGTGCAACCGATGGCAATCGTCATATAGCTGCGATCGGACTGGTCAAAGTCATGTAAGACCCCGGCGATGAAGTCTTTCAGCTTGTCGAAGAAAGCCAGGCATCGCGGATCATTTTCCAGAAACTGGATGACCTCTGCGTCGAGACCGGTCTGAGAGCGAAGGTCGTCCCGCCAATAGGGGTTAGGCAAAGCGCGGGCATCGAAGACAAAGTCGGCATCGGTTGGGACGCCGCGCTTAAAAGCAAAAGACTCAAACAGTACTGAGAGGCCATCTCGTTGCTGAACGAGTCGGGTGGTGATCATGTCTCGAAGTGCTCGCGGCGTGAGATCGGTGGTATCGATCAGTAGATCCGCATTCGCCGCGATCGGCTCAAGATGCTTCCTTTCGCGTGAAATTGCCTCGGGTAGCGAGTTGTCAGGCCCCGCCAGCGGGTGTCTGCGCCGGGTCTCGCTGAACCGCTTCAACAGCACATGAGGTTGCGCATCCAGAAAGATGATCAGCCGATCAGATAGTGCGGCCAGATGGGACATCAACTCGGAATTTTCCTGAGCCCCGCTCTTAACAGCGCGCGCATCGATGCAGACAGCAACGCCCCGGAAGCGTTCGTATTCCGGGTGATCCACGATCTCCCCCGAAAACTCGGGTAACAGCCTCGGTGGGAGATTGTCTACGCAGTAGTATCCCTCGTCCTCGAGGAGTCGCAGCGCGCTACTTTTGCCCGCGCCCGAGCTGCCGCTGATGATGATGAGTTTGGGCGTCATGCCGCCTCACCGGCCAATAGGAGTTGTCTTAATTCCGCCGGGTCAAGCGTCTGGCGCACACGGCTGCGAAGGTCTGCGTTTGAGAAACTTCGCGCCAAGGCGGCCAGTAAATTCAGATGCGCCTGTGTCGCCTCTTCGGGCACCAGTAGTACGAAAATCACATCGACGTCGCGGCCGTCTGTGGACCCGAAATCAATGGGCTCCTCTAAGGTCACGAGGCACCCGGCCGCCTCAGCGCATTCATTGATGCGGCAATGGGGGATGGCGATACCCTCGCCGATCGCCGTGCTGCCCAGCTTCTCTCGTGCCAGCAGTGCGCGATAGATGGTTTCGCTGCTGAGGTCTAGCGCGGCACCCATCGCTTCAGCCGCACGTTCGAACACGCGCTTTTTGCTGAGCAGGGACTCCCCGCTCAGCAGCTGAAAGTGGCCTA
>CAXEVD010000338.1:0-2903 GCA_963999395.1 uncultured Halieaceae bacterium | reverse complement strand
CCTGACTGTTTCGAGGACATCATCGCGCTGGTGGCCTTGTTCCGACCCGGGCCTTTGCAGTCCGGCATGGTCGAGAACTTCATCGATCGGAAGCACGGGCGCGAGCCGTTGGCCTATCCCGACGCGCAGTACCAGCATGAATGGTTGAAACCCATTCTGGAGCCCACCTACGGCATCATTTTGTATCAGGAGCAGGTGATGCAGATTGCACAGGTGCTGGCGGGCTATACGCTTGGGGGGGCGGATCTGCTGCGCCGGGCGATGGGCAAGAAAAAACCCGAGGAGATGGCCAAGCAGCGTAGCGTCTTTGAAGAGGGTGCCGCGGGGCAGGGCATCGATCCCATGCTGGCCATCAAGATCTTCGATCTCGTCGAGAAATTCGCCGGTTACGGCTTTAACAAGTCGCACTCAGCGGCCTATGCGCTGGTGTCTTATCAAACGGCCTGGTTAAAAACCCATCACCCTGCCGAATTTATGGCTGCGGTCATGAGTTCCGAGATCGACAACACCGACAAGTTGCTCACTTTCCGGGATGAGGCGCGCAGGATGGGCCTGACGGTGCAGGCGCCGTCGATTCAGACCGGCGAGTACGCCTTCTCCGTCGACGACGAGGGGCAGATTCGCTATGGACTCGGTGCGATTAAAGGATTGGGGGAAGGCCCGATCAGCAGTCTGCTGGCCGCGCGCGAGGACGGCCCGTTTAAAAGTCTTTTTGATCTCTGCGCGCGCACAGATCCGAGGAAAGTCAATCGACGTGCGCTGGAGGCCTTGATTAAAAGCGGCGCCCTCGATGAGCTGGGTGTCGAGCGGTGGGTGATGTTGGCGGCGCTGGATGATGCGATCAAAGGCGCCGAACAGGTGGCCAGTAACACCGCTGCCGGTATCGATGATTTGTTTGGCGAGGTCATTGCCACGGCGAATGACGCCGAAGACCCTTATCAGGAGCATCGCGGAGCGCGGCCCTGGTCGCTGATGGAGCTACTCAACGCTGAGAAAGAAAGCCTTGGCAGTTTCTTGAGTGGCCATCCGATGGAAGCCTATGAGGCTGAGGTCAGGAAATTTGCACCGCGTCGCATTCGCGAGTTGCAGGCCAACAATCAGGCAGTGTTGGCAGGCCTCATTCTGGATATCCGCACTATCAAAACCCAGCGGGGACCCATGGCGGTACTGACCCTGGATGACGGGTCAGGGCAGATTGAAGCCACGGTGTATAACGACGCGTTTACTGAGCATCGGGATCTGTTGCAAAAGGATCGCATCGTCTTGCTGGACGGTAGATTACAGGTGGACGATTTCAACGGTGGTTTGGCAATGCGAACCAAAACCGTGCGTTCACTGGAGCAGGCGCGAAAAGCCAAGGTCTCCCAGCTGCGTCTCAGGGTGCCGAGTCACCGCGTTGACGAGCGGTTTAATACCCTGCTGGCCAACACCCTGCGCTCTGCAGTAGGTGGACAGTGCCCTGTGGTCATGGAATACGTGCAGCCGAATGGATCCGTTGCCGTCCGTCTGGGTGGCGCTTGGCAGGTCCATCCTAGCGATGCGCTGTTGGACGAGCTGCGGATTGCGGTGGGCAACGATGCGGTGGACTGGGTGTATGAGGCCTAATGGCTTACTGCTGCTCCTGATGTGGTTGGCCGCTTGCGGAGAGGCGCCGCCCCGCTGCACGTCACCTGGTCAATCAGGCACAGCGCCAAGCGCCGGTTGCCTGGTGTGGGATGCGCGAGGCACGTTATTGGTCAAGAGTTGGTCTGACGCGTGGGCTTTACCGGGCGGCAGTGTTGCCCCAGGAGAATCCGCGCGCTGTGGTGCGGAGCGGGAAGTGTTTGAAGAGACCGGTTTGGCTGCTCGCGCCGGCGAGTTAGCCATTGTTTTCGAAAATGGCTTCCATCTTCACTGGTGCACGGTGCCCGCCTCGGCGGAGCCCCGCATTCACCGCCCGCTGGAGGTGGCAGACGTCATCTGGTGGAACCTTGAACCCTTACCTGATGGCACGTGGCGATATCCCGGGCAAGGCGCGATGATACGCGAGCTGATGGTGGCGCGCTCGAAGGCGCTGGCTGATTAATGGTAGTGAGCGATGTGCCCCGCAATGAGAGGAGAGAAACCCCAACATGAGTCAAGAATCGATTGAAGCGGCTGTTTTTCGCCGACTGTTATCGCACCTCGATGGTCGCAAAGACGTGCAGAACATAGACCTCATGAATTTGGCCGGCTTTTGCCGCAATTGCCTGTCCAAGTGGTACGCGGAAGCCGCCGCTGAAGACGGGATCACGCTGGATAAAGAGGCTGCCCGCGAGATTGTGTACGGCATGCCGTATGACGAGTGGAAGGCGCAGTATCAGACCGAGGCGACGCCTGAGCAGGCGGCGCAATTTGCTGCACAGCAGGCGGATTCAGCCGGGCAGTGACTCGAGAACGTTGGCGACCGACACGACGTCAGCATATTTGGCATTGAGGTCGTAAAGGTTGGCCTCGTGCGCCTGCTCATCACGGTCCCCACAGGCCTCCCGCGGCACCAAGACGCGGTAGTTATTCTGTAATCCGTCTACCGCAGTCGCGCGCACACAGCCACTGGTGGTCAGCCGTGTGACCACCACGGAGTCCACCTCCTTCGCTTTCAGCCAGTCATCCAGATCGGTGCCGTGGAAGCCGCTGGCGTGACGTTTCTCCAACCGCAGATCTGAGGGGGAAACGGGTAACCGCGGATCAAACTTGACCCACTCTGAGTCGGGGGTCAGGAGATTGAGCGCCGGCACCCTCGCTCGGAAGACGGACGCCTGCTCCTCGTTGTGATAAACGACGGTGGTCAGGACAACGGGCAGATCTGCCTGATGGAAGGCATTCATCAGCTCAACATTAGCGGCCACCGCGGCGCCTGCCTCCGAACCCAAGGGGCAAGCGGG
>CAXEVD010000337.1:0-2913 GCA_963999395.1 uncultured Halieaceae bacterium | reverse complement strand
CTGGAGACTGCCTGGGAAGTGCTGGGAGAAGCGGTTCAGACGGTGATGCGGCGCTACGGCGTCCCAGAACCTTATGAGAAACTCAAGGCGCTCACGCGGGGCCAGCGACTCGAAGCTGATACGCTGAAGTCCTTCATACTCGCGCTGGATATTCCCGACGATGCCAAGGAGCGGCTGATGTCATTAACCCCTGACACCTATCTCGGATACGCCGCCGATCTGGCCAAAAAAACCGCCCCCTGACGCCAGACTGAGCCGAAAGCCGGTATGCGCTTACCCGTCACAACAGAGCAGTTTTTAGCCGAGTACTGGCAACAGAAGCCCTTGTTATGCCAGCAGGCTCTACCCCGCTTTCAATCTCCGATTACGGCCGAGGAACTCGCCGGACTGGCCATGGAGTCCGATATCGACAGCCGCATTGTCTGGCAGGATGCGGGGGTCTGGCATCAACAAGCTGGCCCCTTTGGGGAAGAAGCCTTTCAGGGAGTGATGCCTTGGACCCTTCTGGTACGAGGTGTTGATCGCCACCACGCCGGGGTCTCGACACTACGGAACAAGCTTCCCCCGCTACCTCGCTGGCGCTTCGATGATGTGATGGTTAGCTTTGCCACAGACCACGCGGGCGTCGGACCCCATTTCGACCGCTACGACGTTTTCTTGCTGCAAGGCACTGGTCGGCGGGAATGGCGAATCGGGCCTTACTGCGACGACGAGACACCGCAACTGCAGGAAAACGGACTGAATTTGATCCCTCCTTTTGAGCCTGCGGAAACTTATGTTCTGGAGCCCGGTGATGTCTTGTACGTGCCACCGGGCGTTGCGCACTGGGGAGTGGCCTTGGGTGAGGCCATCACCTACTCGCTAGGTTTCCGCGCTCCCTCAGTCGGCGATCTCATGGCGCGCAGGACTGATGCGGCACTCGAACTGATCGCAACCACCAGCCTTCTTGAGGATGGCGCGTCCCTGCGCAGCCCGTCGCGCCCGGGCGAAATCACCGTCGAGCACATTGCCAACGCCCGTGACGCTATCAACAACGCACTCGATGCGCTGGACTCGGGCCAGTGGTTTGGCGAGGTCATAACTGAAGGTGACGGAGAGCCTGACCATCCTTACCAAGTAGTCACCCTTCAAGGTGAGCAGGTTCGCCTTTATCCCACCACCAGAATCGCGTGGCGGGAGCGTGAAGACCTCATTGATGTGTTTATCGACGGTGGCCGCTGTGAAGTGCCGCTGAACGCGCTCGGACATCTGATAGCGCTGTGTAGCGGAGAATGGATTCAGCGTCGCGAGCTGGCTGGAACGAGCGAAACGTTGTTCGAGGCACTCTGCGAGGCGGCCGCGCTCACGGACGAGGACGGTGCTTAATCACAGATCGACGCCAAGCCCATTCACTACGTCAGTTGCCGTAAGACCCACACCGTATCGCTCCCAGGCCAAGTCTCCGGCTCGCGCGTGGGTAGCCACACCAAGAGCGCTCGCCTCCATCAGGCTGAGACCCTGAGCCACCAACGCGCCGGTCAAACCTGCTAGCACGTCTCCCATGCCGCCAGTTGCCATGCCGGGATTTCCCCCTACGCAGATACAAATCTGATCATCCTTAGAAGGCGATGCGATCACCGTTCCCGCGCCCTTCAATATCACTACCGCAGCGTACCGCTCGGCTAATGTCGCCGCCCAGCTCACCCGGTCAGACTCAACCTCCACGGTTGCCACACCGGCTAGCCGGGACGCCTCACCGGGATGGGGTGTGACAATCCACGGTGTTTCTGGAGGAACGGTGACCGCATTCTCAGCGATCAAGTTCAACGCATCTGCATCACAGATGAGGGGTAGTCCAGCCGCAACGCCATGTTGCAGACACTGTTGCGCCCACTCGTCCCGCCCTAACCCGGGACCAATGACGATCACGCTCTTGCCGTCGCAGAGCGCAGGCAACGCTGCCGTATCGTCGAGACCCGTGACCATGAGCTCCGGATGTCGGACGAGTGCTGCGGTAACGTGCTCCGGGCGCGTTGCCAGTGACACCAAACCAGCACCAGATCGCAGTGCGGCGCCAGCGGCCAGTAGTGCCGCACCACCCGTGCCCCGATTGCCACCAATCAGCAGCACATGACCGAAGTTTCCTTTGTGCGCGTTCTTTGACCTGGTTGGTAATCTTCCGGCCGCTTGAGCCGAGATACGGAAGCCGATTCCTGGCACCGATTCGAACACCGCGGGCGGTGCACCGAGATCAGCCAATACCAGACGTCCGACGTGATTGACGGCCGCGCCGGTGAGCAAACCGGGCTTGTGAGCAATGAACGTAACAGTAGTTTCAGCATAGACGGCCGCTCCCACGATGGTGCCGGTGTCGGCATCGACACCACTGGGCACGTCCAAGGACAACACCGGCACCGCGCTGGTGTTAATCAATGCGATCAACTCAACGAAAGGGTCGCGCGGAGAGCCAGAGAGACCAATGCCCGTGAGCGCGTCGATCACGAGGTCACACGACTCACCCTCAAGTTCACCAGTGCTCAACCGCTCTGCATTGGAATACGTCGCCGCGGTGCTGTCACGCCATGCATCATGCGCTATGCGTGCTGTACCGGCGATACGGGCAGGGTCCCCGAATAACGCGACCCGGCATTGATAACCAGCGTCATGGGCCAATCGCGCCAAAACCCAGCCATCACCACCGTTATTGCCGGTGCCGCATAAAATGAGAATGTGTCGGGCCTCTGGCCAATGACTGGCCAGCACGTCAAACGCAGCCTCCCCTGCCCGGCACATGAGCGCATACTCAGAGATCCCGAGCGCTGTGTAGGTCTGGCGATCGAGCTCGCGCATGGCCACCGCTCGGTAGAACGGCTGCGGCTCGGTGAGATACCTACCGTCCAAAGACGTCACAACGCGATGGGGAACTGCTGCGAG
>CAXEVD010000336.1:0-2923 GCA_963999395.1 uncultured Halieaceae bacterium | reverse complement strand
CGTTGATTGCAGCGGTAGAGGGCTACGCCCTTGCTGGTGGCTGCGAGCTCGCGATTGCCTGCGATTTGATTGTGGCCGCCGAGAACGCCAAGTTTGGTATCCCGGAGGTCAAGCGAGGCTTGGTTGCCGCCGCCGGTGGCTTGGTCAGGCTACCGTCTCAAATCCCTTACCGGGTGGCGATGGAGTTGGCTCTGACGGGTGAATTCATGGGCGCAGATCGCGCAATGGCGATGGGGCTTATCAACGAGTTGACCGAGCCGGGCTCTGCGCTTGACACGGCCAAGGCGCTGGCGCAACGGATCGCCGAGAACGGTCCGCTGGCCGTCAAGGTCAGCAAGGCCATTATTAAAGCGTCTCGGGACTGGAGCGACGTTGAGGCGTGGTCGAACCAGAACGCGCTGACGCAGCCGGTGTTTACCAGTGAAGACGCGATTGAAGGTGCCACTGCGTTTGCAGAGAAGCGCAAGCCTGAGTGGAAAGGGCGCTAGTGGTTGCATTCAGCCACTGATCTCGTCAGGCTCCGTTAGGCGAGGCGACACGCTGGACGCGCAGGGGGCAGCGGTATGAGTAGTGAGGACCTCAATGTCATCCGCAAGATGCTGGCGCACGACCTCATGCAGGTCTATGTGCGCCTTTTCTTGTTGCTGGCCGTCGTATGGTTTTCGGTGGAGGTCTTTGCGCCGTTTCTGGCACTGGCGCTCTGGTCGCTCATTCTTGCTGTTTCGCTTTATCCTCTGAACCACTGGCTGGCAGTGCGTTTGCATCTGAGCGAGGGTAAAGCGGCCGTCATTTTCATCACTATGGCTTTTCTCATTATCGGTATCCCTGCGGGGCTGTTGGGCGCGTCGCTGGCGGAGCACGTGGGTGAATGGGTGATGGCGCTCAGTGAGCAAGGTTTTACTGTCCCCGAGGCGGATCCCGCCGTCGCCGAATGGCCGGTGATTGGCGCGCCGCTATATGATTTATGGCATCGGGCGCACGAAGACCTGGTCTCGGCGGCGCAGATGATTCAGCCGCAGTTGATCGCGGGCGGACGCTTCCTGCTCGCTGCCGCCGGCAATACGCTATTGGCGCTGGTGCTGTTGTTCATTGCGTTGCTGATTGCCGGATTCATGATGGCCCATGCGACACCGGGTGGCCAGCAAATGCGTCGGTTACTCATGACGTTCAGTGACCCCGCTCGAGGCGAGGAAATTCACGAGCTCGTGGTCGCCACGATTCGATCGGTATCCAACGGCGTGGTCGGCGTAGCCGTTCTGCAGGCGTTGGCACTGGGAGTGGGTTTTCTCGTTCTGGACGTGCCGGCGGCGGGCGTGCTCGCACTGCTGGTGCTCTTTTTGGGCGTCATTCAGTTGCCGTCGTCGCTGGTGATACTCCCCGTACTGGCATGGCTTTGGCTGGTGGCCGACGGGTCCACGGTGACCCATGTTCTGGGGACCATCTATCTGTTTGCCGCGGGCGTGACTGACGGTTTCCTGAAGCCGATATTGCTCGGTCGTGGTGTCGAAACCCCCATGCCCGTGGTGTTGGTGGGCGCACTTGGCGGGATGGCTGCAGAGGGATTAATCGGGCTATTCGTCGGCGCGGTCATGCTCTCGGTGAGCTATAAACTGCTGATGGTCTGGGTCGATCACAGCGTCGCCGACCTCGACGTGGACGACACTCCTGCCGCTAGCCCTGATCCCTGAGTCAGCGGGGGTCGCGGCCCTGCTATGGTCCGTGCCTTTCTTAAGATCGTATCTCATCACACATGATTGGGTTCACTGCCACGCCATGAGAAATACCGCCCTAAGCTGCCTGTGGGTTCTGTTGGCAGTCCTGTGCTGCGCCGCGTGCACAGTGCCCGACCCAGAACCTGAAAATAGGATATCGCTTCGCACTTCAAGCGGTGTGGTGTCCGCGGAGGCGGGACCGGAAGGGTCGCTGATCTTCCGGGATATTCCGTTTGCCCAGCCGCCTGAAGGCGCCGGGCGGTGGGCCGCTCCCGGCAGGCTTGAAGCGCCCGAGCAGGTCATCTCATCCAAGCCGGAGCCGGTGATGTGCCCCCAGCCGCAAAGCATGGCATCCGGTGGCGCCGAGGGCGACTATCTGGGCTCGGAGGACTGTCTCTACCTCGATATTTATGCGCCCGGACAGGCGGCGGCAGACCTGCCGGTTATGCTGTGGATTCATGGCGGCAGCAACGTCACGGGGCATAAGGGCACCTACGACTTCTCGCGATTTGCAGCGCGGGAGCAGGTGGTCGTGGTGGTCATTAATTATCGCCTCGGTCCGTTTGGATGGTTTGTCCACCCCGCCCTGAATGGCGCTGATTTGAAGACGGCGCCGCTGGCCAATTTCGGCACGCTGGATATGGTGGAAGCGCTTCGCTGGACTCAGCGCAACATCACGCTGTTTGGCGGTGATCGCGATAACGTGACGATTTTTGGTGAGAGTGCAGGGGGGCGAAATGTCTTCAGCCTGCTGGCCTCACCTGCCTCCGAGGGGTTGTTTCATCGTGCCATTGCCCAATCCGGGCACGTGCGCAGCCTGACGGCCAGTGAGGCCCATAACGCCGAGCGGGAGCATCCCATGGTCGACCGGGGAAGCTGGGAAGTCGTTCGGGAGTTGGGTCTGAGTAATGCGGCGGTCGATGCCGAGACGCTACGCGCTGTTGCCATGAACGACTTGCTAGCTGCCTATTTCGAGCTCGACGAAGATCACATTCAGCCGGCGGTCATTCGCGACGGTGTGGTGATCCCGGAAGAGGGGGTGCTGGCCGCGCTGGCCGATCCCCGTTATGCCAAAAACGTACCGGTCATGGCGGGCACAACGCGGGATGAGGTGACCTTGTGGCTGGGCCTGAGCCGCTACTTTGTTGATGTCAGCTATCCGCTGTCCAAAGCCCTGCCTGCGAAGCTTCGGATCAAAGACCCGGCACTCT
>CAXEVD010000335.1:0-2926 GCA_963999395.1 uncultured Halieaceae bacterium | reverse complement strand
CAGTGTCGATACATTGAAAAGCGGATGGTGGTAACGAGCGTTCAATTCCGCAAGCGTTGCCAAAGCGGTTGATAATTGTTCCGGCTGATTCACATAGAGCGAGGCCACCATACGCACCGGAAACTCCCCTGCTTCCACCATCTTGAGCGCTAGCCGACGCCCCAACTCGCCCGTGTCGATCATCCCAGCGTCAAAGGCCCCGGTGAGACCAACCGACGACATCTCCTTGAAAAAATCAGGTGCGGCGAGGGCCAGCGCTTCCTCGCTGATCACGCCGAGCGCCTCAGTCACCGGATCGATCGCCGCACCCTCGACCAACCAGCCGGTTGGATTGCCCTCCTCGTCCCGCTGAAAAAAGTGCGTACCTGGAACCGGATCAGGGGTATCGCGCGAAATCCCCGCTACTTCCAGAGCGAGCGTATTCGCCCAACCCGTATGCCCACCCTCGTCAATGATCAGTGCGGGTCGATCGGGCACGATCGCATCCAACTGCGCAGCAGTCGGTCCCGCCACCCCGAAAGCGGGAGCCAGAAAACCGGAGCCAAGCAGCGGGTTTTGATAGGGATGCGCGCGGGCATGCTCTGCAATGGTTTCAAGCACTACTTCTGGACTGTCGTAAGGACTGAGCTTGACGCCATTAACCAACGGCAGCGTGTCCATACTGTGAATATGAGTATCGATAAAACCTGGCAACACCGTTCGACCCTTAAGCTCAATGATCTGGGTATCTGGACCAATCTGCGCCTCCGCGGCCTCACTCTCTCCCAGCCAAGTCAACCGATTCCCTTTGAAGGCCATCGCCGAGTAATGTGAGGCCGTGTCATCCATCGAATAGATCACACCGCCCCGCAACACCCAGTCAGCCTCCGCTAACGCAAACTGGCTGCACAGGACGCCCAGCAACATCCATGGAGATTGGCTAGCTTCCATCGTGGCTCCTTTTAGGAAATCAATAAGACTTACTCGGCTATACCAAAGTGACGTTGAGTCCCTAAGTTCCCATTAGATTCGAATGTCCGTACTATTTATCCATTGAGCAATAAATTCATCTGAGGAGCAAAACATGTCTCAATCGCGACCTCTGGAGGGCCTGCGGGTCATCGAGCTAGGGCAACTGTTGGCCGGTCCTTTTGCAGGCACTGTGCTCGGTTACTTCGGCGCCGAAGTGATCAAAGTGGAACCGCCAACAGGCGACCCCATCCGCCAATGGCGTGAGGTCCGCAACGGCATGTCGTTGTGGTATCACTCGCTGGCACGAAACAAGAAGAGCGTGACGCTCGATTTGAAATCGGAGCGCGGTCGGGAACTTGCTTTTGACCTGCTGACCAAGGCAGACGTGGTCATCGAAAACTTTAGGCCTGGTGCCATGGAGAGCTGGGGACTCGGCCCCGATCAAGTGAAGGAGAAGAACCCGGGCATCATCTACGCGCGCATTTCGGGGTATGGTCAGAGCGGTCCCTTCTCCGAAAAACCTGGCTATGCATCCGTTACAGAAGGCTATGGCGGCTTCAGATATATCAACGGCGAGCCCGGCAAGGCACCCGTGCGCCCCAACATCTCGCTGGGCGATACAGTAGCTGCGATTCACGCCGCATTGGGCGTGGCGTTTGCCATTATCGAGCGCAACAAAAGTGGCAAGGGCCAGGTGGTCGATGTGGCCCTGTACGAATCGATCTTCAACTTGCTGGAGGGGATCGTGCCTGAATTCGACGGCGCTGGGGTTGTAAGGGAACCTTCAGGCACTACGATTACTGGCATTGTGCCAACCAATACGTATCTCTGCTCAGACGGCAAACACGTGGTGATTGGCGGCAACGGTGATTCCATCTTCAAGCGCCTGATGACCGAAGCGGGTCGCGAGGACATGGCGAACGACCCTGCACTGGAGCACAACCAGGGTCGGGTCATTCACGAGCAAAAGATCGACGCTGCGCTCGCCAAGTGGTGCAGCGAGCACAGCTCGGCTGACATCATCTGCAAGCTCGAAGGCGCGCGGGTTCCGGTGGGGCCCATCTACAGTGTCGAGGATATGATGAGCGATCCCCACTACAACGCGCGCGGGATGTTCGAAACCGTCGAAATTGACGGTGAACCGCTGAAGATACCCGCCATTCTTCCGAAGCTCAGCGAGACCCCCGGGCGCACCGATTGGCCGGGAGCTAAAATCGGCGCACACAACAGCGAAATCCTCGGTGACCTTTTGGGGCTATCTGAAGCCGATCTCAGCAGCCTCCGTGACAGCGGCGTCGCCTGTTAACACCTGATCCAGCATGAAACTGGACGGCCTGACTGTTCTTGACCTGTCACTGTTTCTGCCAGGACCCGCCGCCACGCAGTTAATGGCTGACCACGGCGCGCGGGTGATTAAAGTAGAGAACCCGCACGCACCGGAACCCACCCGATCTGCTGACGCGTTCCCTTGGCAGCAAGGCGGCGAGACAGTCATGTTCCGCAACACCCAGCGGGGGAAAGAGAGCATTGCGCTGGATCTCAAAATCGACGCCGGTAGGCGCGCCCTGCTCGCATTGGCTAAGCAGGTTGATGTGGTGGTCGAGGCATTCCGCCCGGGCGTGGCCAAACGACTCGGCATTGACTACGGTACGCTCTCAGAGGAAAACCCCAGATTGGTGTACTGCTCGATCTCCGCCTTTGGGCAGACCGGGCCGTGGCGCGATAAACCCGCCCACGATACTGCCACCGTCGCCGCAGCCGGCGTCCTCGATGTCACGCGATCACCAGAGGGCAACTCAGGTCCCGCGATTATCGGCGTGCCGATTGCTGACATGTTATCTTCTTATCTTGCCTTGTCGGGAGTGCTCATGGCGCTACATCGTCGTCACACAACCGGACACGGCGACTTTGTGGATATCAGCATGTTCGAATCGGTCTTGGCAGCGAGCCCCAATATTCTGGGGCCTGTATTCGG
>CAXEVD010000334.1:0-2933 GCA_963999395.1 uncultured Halieaceae bacterium | reverse complement strand
CCTTGTACCCAAAGCCGCAGCACTCGGCGCCGCGCCCGTCGACGAAGCCGCGCCAGAGCAGCGCGCCGCACGCGCCGGCGTCCCGCCGGCCCGGCGCGCATTCTTGGAGCCGCTCCGCGAGCGCCGCGGCGTCCCGCGCCGGAATATATATATCGACGTCGTGCTCCCAGGGCAGGAGCCCGGCCGGCTCGGACCGCAGCGCGCCGAGCAGCGTCCCCGCGCCGAGCGTCCAGTCGAGGCCCGCCGCGACGCGCGTAAACGACTTGAGCAGCTCGTAGTTGCACTGCGCGGCGCCGGCCGTCGGCTCCAAATCCTCGGCGGCGACGACGGCGCGCGTTCGGACGCGGCGGTGCGTCGCATACGCGAGCGCCGCGACGACCGCGCCGACGACGACGCGCCTTTTACGAGGCTTCCGCAGCACGTAGACGTGGACGGCCTGGTTGCGCTCGTTCCGGAGCGTGTCGACCGTGTGCGCGGCCCAGGGTGCCCGCTGCAGATGCCTCAGCCGCGTCTCCGAGAAGCTGACGACGAACAGGATGTCATGCGGACCGATGAGATTGAGCTCACGCATCGCCTCGGAAGGCGCCTCGCGCAGTCGGCCATAAGCCTCGGCCAAGCTCGCCAAGTTGAAGCGCCACTGATAAAGGCCATTCTCAGCGGCGCGCTCGAGGCTCATTAGCAAATAACCCACCACCCCCGGATCTTCGATCACCTCGCCCAGCATCGCCTCGGCTTCCGCTCTCGTTTGACACCCTTGAGCTGCGACCTGCTGCAAGGCGTCCAGGATCACTTGGTGATGCTCGGCATAAGTGACGGGTGCCATATCGGCCACCACCAACTTCCCCACCCGCGCAGGCTCAGTCAGCGCAAGTTCCATCGCCACCTTGCCGCCCAACGAATGCCCCAGAAGGTGAGCCGCTTTCAGCTCATGTTGATCCATCCAGCCATGCACAGCCGCGGCATAGGCCGCCAGCGAAGCTGTATCGAGCCAGGCCGAACGGCCGTGATCGGGCAAGTCCAGGCAGTGCACCCGAAAATCCGCCTCCAAGGCCCGGGCAACACTGCGCAAGTTGGTGCCTTGGCCAAGTAGCCCGTGTAGCAACACCAAATCAGGGCCCTGCCCTGAGGAGCGGCTATACAGGGAGTTGTTCATCTACTCCGCTCCTTTGGTAGCATACGCATCTCGCTCATCAGGAATGACAGCATGCTCAACCGTGATCACCTCCTCGCCGTCTTTCGACAGATTGCCGCCCCAATGAGCTCTTTGTGGCGCTTTATGGTCGCCGCGCTGACACTGACAGGGGTGATCGCGTGCGGTTCCGCGACTGTCGGTGGCGGCTACAACCCCACCACGCCAACCAATGTCTTCGAGCAGCGCCTGCTTGACCAACTCGACAGTAACGTCTTGGTGATCGCCAGCGTGAACCTCGGTGGCCCGTCGCGCAACTACCTTAAAAAGCGAGAGAGCTTTGTCGACTCGAGGGTACGGGAATATCTTGAAGACGCAGGCTACGAAGTTCGCGCCCAACGCGAGTTCTCCCAGCGTTGGAATAACGCCGTACTGATTTACGGTGACCCCGTCGACCCCACCACCGGCCGAGTCAATCAAAAGTCATTCATCCAGATTGTGCAAGCCGTGCGCGACCAGCTACGCGAACAAACTGACATCGGCAGCATTGTTTTCACCGACATCATCGAGAAGGATGTCTATTACGAACAGGGGCTCAACCGCGTGACGCGTTTCGACGGCGTTACCCGCAAGCCCGCTGTTCAGGGCGCAGGGAGTGGCGTCACCGCCGAGTTTGACTGGTCTCGACCCGTCGCTGCCGCCACCATGCGCATCGCCTGGTTCAATATGGATCTCGAACGCATCTTCTCGGGCGAAGGCGGTATGGATGTCACCGATGCAGTGGACACTCGCAGTGGCACCGCCTTTGTACGTCGTCGGGACGTGCTGGAAAATGAAAATCACATAGACGAAGGCATTGCCATCGCCTTTCACCCCATCATTCCGATGAAAAAATGGCCGGGCAATCCCTGATCAGGCCAGCACTTCCAGCCCGCGCTCAATACACCACATTGCTGAGAGCCCACCGAGCACATAAACCGGTAATGGCCTGAGCACCCCTACGCGCTCTCCCATCAGGCGACCCCCGATGGCCGCAAGCAGCACCAATAGCACAATGAAGGCGAGCTGGCCCAGCTCGATACCCACATTGAAGAACAGCAGCGCCAACGGCACGTTGGATTGTGGCAGACCGGTGTCTGCGAGCGCGCCGGCAAAGCCCATACCGTGCAACAGCCCAAAGCCACCTGCCAACCACCAGGGTTGCCGCCACAAGGCGCCCGCCGACCCACGCGCCAGCTCCACCGCCAAGACATAAATTGACAGGGCGATCATGAATTCCACCAATGACACTGGGTAGTCAAAGAGCCCCAGCGTGACCATGGCAAGGGTCACACTGTGCCCAAACGAAAACGCCGTGACGGTATAAATGAGACGCCGGTTCCTGCCCACCAGCAGCAACAGCCCCATCACAAACAGCAGGTGATCAGGCCCTGCCCAGATGTGCTCGGCCCCGAGCCAGGTGTAGTCGAGCGCGACCGTGCCGGCTGAACCTTCCTCGGGCACCACAAAGTCAGGTTCGGTGGCGGTGAAAACCGCCTGATGAAAAATATCGTCAGCCAACGTGATGCGCAGCAGCGCAGAAGATTGGTTCTGCCCCAACCCGGTGACGGACAGGGTCTCCCCCACCAAGCCCGTCGGGCAGGCCAGTTGGATCTGCTTGAGCTCTCCTGTGCCTTCCTGAATCCAAGGTGAAGCTGAGGTGATCTCACAGGCAGCGGGGAAGCGCGGCTCAATCGGTGTTGCCGACACTTTTTGTAGCGGCGTTTTCCAGGTGGCGTTAAAGGTTGTCGCGGAGAGCTGGGTC
>CAXEVD010000333.1:0-2935 GCA_963999395.1 uncultured Halieaceae bacterium | reverse complement strand
GGTCATGTCAGAGCAAATGGGGTACGGGGGGCTAATGAACGAAAGGATGGCGGAGAGGGAGGGATTCGAACCCTCGATACGTTGCCGTATACACACTTTCCAGGCGTGCGCCTTCGACCACTCGGCCACCTCTCCGTGGGCGCGGAGTTTAGCACAGCGTCACCGCTCCGATAGCGCCCTACCAAGCTAGAAAGAGGTGCCAAATTCAAGGCGTTTAG
Organism: uncultured Halieaceae bacterium; assembly: GCA_963999395.1. Taxonomy (GTDB): domain Bacteria; phylum Pseudomonadota; class Gammaproteobacteria; order Pseudomonadales; family Halieaceae; genus Luminiphilus. The sequence continues at coordinate 2,717 of CAXEVD010000333.1, read as the reverse complement.
AGAGCATGGGAGTTACTGTCTACCCAGACGCTGAGGGTTGGCAGCGAGCGGTTCGGTGCTGCGCCAAGGCGTGATATCAATACCCCCTCTTCGCTGATAAAAACCCGCAACCTGCAGCGAGTCCGGTTTCAACGTTAAGAGATCTGCAAAGATTTGATCCACGCATTGCTCGTGGAAACCCTGATGAGACCGGTACCCACTGAGGTAGGTCGACACGCTCTCACGGTCAACCGCTTTGCCAGTGTAACGAATGGACAGGCTGCCCCAGTCTGGCTGCGCTGTGACAGGGCACAAAGACCGCAAACTATGGCTTACAAGATGCTCAGACACGACATTTCCCTTCCCTGGAGAGTGTGTCAACGAATGTGTGTTAAGCGTCTCAATCTCCCGATGGGCCGTGCAAGGGGGCAGATTCACACCGTCGAGCTCCTCTGTGATGCCAAATAACCCCTCTACGGGCAGGCATTCGAGCGATACCGGGGCACCGACACAGGCTGAAATATCATCACAGATCGTATCCAGCGCCTCTTGATGGTCACCAAAAGAGTGAAAGTTCAGCGAATTGAGATACAGCTTGAGGGATTTGGACTCCACGGTGGCAGGGGATTCCGCGGGGATGGCCAGCCAGCCTACCCAGTGACAAGCCTCATCGCCGATACACCACGACAACTCGTAGGCGTGCCAGATATCCCAGCCAAAACACACCGTAGCAATGTTTTTTTGCCGATGAATCGGCTCAAGGGCCTCGGGAGCGTAACGCTCAGGCGCGGCGACCGTCTGACCTAACACACCGGCCATCTGCGTCAGGTTCTCAGGCGCCTGCCGGTTCTGAGCAGATGCGCTGCGTACAGGTAAGCCACCAGCGTAAAGGCACCGATCATGGCGAAGGCAAAACCGACGCTCACATCGCTCACGCCCAATACGCCAAAGCGAAACGCATTCACGACATAAACCAATGGGTTGGCTTGGGACACCGTGGCCCAGAAGTCAGGCAACAACTCCAGTGAATAAAATACACCGCCCAGATAGGTGAGCGGCGTAAGCACAAATGTCGGCACGATATTGATGTCGTCAAACGTATTGGCGAACACCGCATTAATCATTCCACATAAAGAAAAAAGAATTGAAGTCAGCGCCACAACGACGACGACCACGGCATAGCTGTGGATGTTCAATTCAACAAACAGCGACGCGACAATCGTGACAATCACCGCTACCAGCATGCCTCGGCTCACCCCGCCCGAGACAAAGCCCAACAAAATGATGTGATTGGGTGTGGGTGACACCAACAGTTCTTCAATGCTGTTGTTAAATTTAGACCCAAAGAAAGACGACACCACGTTGGCGTAAGAGTTGGTCACAATTGCCATCATGATCAGCCCGGGCACCACAAACTCCATGTAGCTGACGCCGCCCATCTCCCCAATTCGTGACCCGATGAGGCTGCCAAAGATGAGGAAGTACAGTGACATGGTGATAGCCGACGGCAAAAGGGTTTGGGACCAGATCCGGGTATACCGCCGGATCTCCTTGCGCATCAGCGTCAGCAGCGCCACCCACTGTTCGTAAGGAGTCACGATGCTTGCTCTAGTAACGAGACAAACATCTGCTCCAGGCGGTTCTCCCGGTTGCGCATACTGATAATATTGATGCCCTGTCCGTGGAGCTGTGACATCAACTTTGCGAGATCCTGCCCCTGCTCGATGTGTGCCTCAAGGCAATAGTCGTCAATGCGCGTCAGCTCAAAACCACCCACAGCCAACGCGTGAGGTAACGCTTGGCGGGAGTCAAGAATGAAGGTCTCGCGGTGCAGCTCACGGAGCAAGTTCTTGATAGAGGTATTGGTGACGATCTCACCATGATTGATGATCGCAATGTTGCGGCAGAGGCTTTCGGCCTCCTCCAGATAATGCGTCGTGAGAATAATGGTCGTTCCGGCTGCATTGATCTCGCGCAAAAAATCGTACATCGAGCGGCGCATTTCGATATCGACACCTGCAGTAGGCTCGTCGAGGATCAATACGCTGGGCTCGTGAATGAGTGCCCGCGCCATCATCAGCCGCCGTTTCATGCCCCCCGAGAGCATTCGCGCACGGGTATTGCGCTTCTCTGACAAGCCCAGCTTGGCCAAATACGTGTCGATACGCTCCAGTGCCGTCTTGAGTGGAATGCCGTAATACCCGGCCTGATGAATCAGAATGTCCTCGACGCTCTCGAAGACGTTAAAGTTGAATTCCTGTGGCACCACGCCCAGATGGCGCTTGGCGCGAGGGAAATCTTCGTCGATATCCACGCCATTTACCCGCACCGTACCTGCGGTCTTGTTGACCAGTGAGCAAATCACGCCGATGGTCGTGGATTTACCCGCTCCGTTGGGCCCCAACAGCGCAAAGAAATCTCCCTGCGCCACCCGCAAATCAATGCCTTTAAGCGCCTGCAGACCAGTGGCGTAGACCTTCTCCAAGCCTTCGATTTCCAGCGCGTAAGACATTGTGCCTAATCCCGGGGGGCGTTACTGCGAAAGGCGCGTAGTGTAACCAATCGCGGCCGCCTTCAGAAAGAACAGAAATCCGCCCTTGACGCGCCATCGGGGGCTCACTAACATGCGCGCCTTCTGTTATTGGGATCACTGTCCCCTTCGTCTAGTGGCCTAGGACACCGCCCTTTCACGGCGGCAACAGGGGTTCGAACCCCCTAGGGGACGCCACTTCTGCGGG
>CAXEVD010000332.1:0-2941 GCA_963999395.1 uncultured Halieaceae bacterium | reverse complement strand
CTTTGGGTCAACGGCGAGCTGATCGGTGGCTGCGACATTGTGTGCGATATGGAAGCCTCCGGTGAATTAAAAGAGCTCGTATCTGCTGGTGCTGAAGAGGGCGGCGACTGAGCCCTGTGGGGCCGGCACACACGACTATGGACGCTCAGGCGGTGATGACACAGATGGGGCGATTGGCCCGCGCCGCTGCGCGGGTGTTGGCATCATCGAGTGTCGAGCAGCGCAATGAGGCGCTGTTGCAGATTCGAGCCGCGATCGCCGCTGATCGGGACGCCATCCTAGCGGCGAATGAAATGGACCTGGAGCAGGCTCGCGAGAGTGGGCTCGAGGCAGCCTTGCTCGACCGACTCGCGTTGACGCCCGCCCAACTCGGTGTGCTGGAGGAGGGGCTCTCCCAGGTAGCGGCACTGCCCGATCCTATCGGCGCTGTGTCGGGTATGCGTCCGATGCAATCCGGCATCGATGTTGGCACTATGCGCGTGCCCTTGGGCGTCATCGGTATGATTTATGAATCGCGGCCCAACGTGACGATCGAAGCGGCGTCGCTATGCCTGAAGGCGGGCAATGCGGTGATTTTGCGAGGCGGTTCGGAAGCGATTCACTGTAACAAGCGTTTGGGCGACTCGCTCGCAGCGGGGCTGGCGGCCGCCGGGTTACCGGTGGAAGCAGCGCAGGTTGTACCGGTAGTGGATCGGGCGGCGGTGGGGGCATTGCTCACCATGCCTGAATACGTTGACATGGTGGTGCCCCGCGGTGGCAAGGGGTTGATCGAGCGCGTTGCGGCAGAGAGTAAAGTGCCGGTGCTGGCGCACCTTGACGGCATCTGTCATGTGTATATCGACACAGACGCGGATCGCGATAAAGCCCATCGCATTGCGTTCAATGCCAAAACCCAGCGTTACGGCACCTGCAACACCATGGAGACGCTGCTGGTCGCCAGAGCGCAGGTGGATATGCTACCTGAGTTGGTCGCCGCGCTGCAGTCAGAGGGTGTGGAGGTCAGAGGCTGCGAGGCTTCCCGGCAGGCCGCTCCTGACATCGCTGTCGATGCTGTGGAAGCAGATTGGTCAACCGAGTATCTGGCACCGATTCTCTCAATCAAACTGGTGGAAGACGTGGACGAAGCCATGTCCCATATCGCGCAATACGGGTCGCATCACACCGAGAGTATCGTCACTGAGAACGCGAGTACGGCGGAGCGCTTCCTGCGCGAAGTGGATTCGGGATCGGTTATGCACAATGCTTCGACCCGATTCGCCGACGGTTTCGAATATGGTCTCGGCGCGGAAATTGGCATCTCCACCGGCAAGCTGCATGCGCGGGGTCCTGTCGGGCTGGAGGGGCTCACCTCCCGAAAATATATCGTGAAAGGGGACGGGCACATCCGCCAGTGAGTGCCGCAGCGATGAACCAGCCGCAACCCCCCCTTGGATTTTTGGGCGGCGCTTTTGACCCGGTCCACATCGGCCACCTGCGTGGCGCGATGGCCGTGCGCGATACCCTCGATCTGGAGCGGGTGGACTTGATACCCGCCGCGCAATCTCCCCTGAAAGATCAAGTGAGCGTCGACGCGGTGCATCGGTTGGCGATGCTGGAACGGGCGGTGGCGGGCTTGCCTGATATTGCCGTCGATGCCCGTGAACTCGACAGACCGGGCCCGTCCTACACCGCCGATACGCTCGAGGATTTGCGACTCGAGCACGGTGCTGAGCGCCCGCTGGTGTGGATTATCGGTGCCGATATTCTGGCGACGCTGCCTCAGTGGTCGCGATGGCGGGACCTTTTGAACTTCGCCCACTTGGTGATAATGGGCCGCCCTGATGCCGAGCCGCATCCGCCAGAGGTATCCGCTTGGTTAGCAGAAAACACGATCGATAAAACCGGCCTGTTGGCGCGCCCGGGCGGCGGCGTGTTCACGCTGGCGCAGCCTTTGCTGGAGGTTTCATCCAGCGAGATTCGGGCGATGCTGGTGGCAGGTCGTGACCCGAGGTTTCTGCTACCCGACGGCGTTATGGAGTATATTTCCGATCATGCACTGTTCAGTCGCGCCCTCCCATGACCACTGAAACCATCCCATCGGACGCAGCCGAAGGGGCTGAACTGCTTGCCACCGCGCAGCAGGCGCTGGAAGACCTCAAGGCGGTTGACCCCGTCGTACTCGACGTCCCCGAGCTCAGCGCTGTGATGGACTGGCTGGTCGTTGCCAGCGGCACATCGAGTCGGCACGTCAAAGCACTGGCCGACAACGTCATGATGAAAGCGAAAGAGCAGGGCGTGCGACCACTGGGCGTGGAGGGTGAAAGAGTGGGCGAGTGGGTGCTGGTCGACTTTGGCGATGTGGTGGTGCACGTCATGCAACCCGCTGCGCGGAGTTTCTATGACCTCGAGCGCCTGTGGTCGGTTCAGGCAGCCCAACCCGAGAGCAGCTGATGCGGCTGAGAGTGCTGGCAGTAGGACAGAAAATGCCGGCATGGGTGGATCAGGGAGTCGCGGAGTACGCGCGTCGCATACCCCGGGAAGTGTCGGTTGAGTGGCTCGATATCCCGCCTGCGAAACGGGGCGCAGCGACCCCGGCGCAGTATCGCGAGCAGGAGGCAGAGGCGATCGAGGCGAGGCTCAAGGACAAGGATTACGTTGTCGCACTCGATATTACGGGTAAAGCGGTCAGCACTGAGCTGATTGCCGAGCGCTTTGCCGGCGAGGCGCGGGTGATCTGTTTCGACGAGTTCTTCGTCTCTGATATTACCGATGCGATGATTCTGGGCAGTTTGATGGAAGAGCTGTTTGCCCAGGGCGTAACCCTGGTGGCTACCTCCAACATCGTGCCCGATGGCCTGTACAAGGACGGCCTGCAGCGCGCGCGTTTTCTGCCGGCGATTGCGCTGCTGAACAGCTGCACTGAGGTGGTCAACGTGGATAACGGCGTGGACTACCGCCTGCG
>CAXEVD010000331.1:0-2948 GCA_963999395.1 uncultured Halieaceae bacterium | reverse complement strand
AGGACGCCGTGCACGAAGCCGAGCACCTGCCAATGTGCGACCAGCCGCGCAAAATGCTCACAGACGCCTTCGAGCAAGGTCACGGCGGCAGGTTGATCACTTGCCTCTGCTGTGGCGCCGAAATGGCGATCGACCACGTAATCCACCAGCGCCCCCAAGTCATCGCCGCCGCGGGTTATGGCGAAGTACTGGATGGTGCCGACTCGCAAGTGGCTACTGGCCACCCGAGTCAGGATCGCGCCCGGCTCGATTTGGTTTCGAATGACAGGTTCGCCAGTGGCGATGGCGGCGAGTGCCCGGGTCGAGGGCACACCTAGGGTGAACATGGCCTCAGAGACGAGGTATTCACGGATCACGGGGCCGATCGGAGAGCGCCCGTCACCACCCCGTGAGTACGCGGTCGGCCCCGCGCCCTTGAGTTGAATGTCGAAGCGCTCGCCGGAGGGCGTCAGCCACTCCCCAAGTAGGGTGGCGCGTCCGTCACCGAGTTGCGGGTTGTACTGCCCGAACTGATGGCCGGCGTAGACGGTGGCAATGGGATGACTGTCGCGCAACGGCGTATTGCCAGCCAGAGCGGCGAGTTGTGCCGCATCGGACTGCGGATCGCCTGACCAGCCCAATGTGTCGGCCAAGTTCTGATTCCACAATAACAGCCTGGGGTCAGACACCGGATCCGGTGCCTGAGGGGTGCTAAAGGCCGGTCCGAGGCGCGCGTAGCTGTGATCAAAGCCCAGGGCATTGGCACCCTTGGCCCGGTTCAGCCGGTCAGTCACCGAAGAGTTTCCTGATGAGGGATCCTGCCTTTTCTTCGATGACGTCCCGCAGTTGCTGCTGCGCCTCGTTCTTCAAGATCTGTTCCGCAATGCTCGCTACATCTACCTCACACGTCGCGCCACTCTGTGACGCTAAATTGCCGGCGCAGTCCACTGGCCAGTCGACACCCGCATAGCGCTGATTAATCGCACAGAGCGGACTCACTTCCATGATGTCGTTATTGATCTGCCCTTCCATCCGGAAGCCAAAATCCATTGAAGCCAGATCGATGTTACCCGAGCCTTTCAGCTCCACGCCCGGTGTCGAGAAGCGCAGCTTCTCGATGTCGCCCATGCCCTCATCAAAATCAACAGCGAGCGAGAGATCTGTGATGGGCGTAGTGGCCGGCAAGCCAGCGATTGGCGGTATCTTGTTAACGAGAGCAACTGCGCTGCAAATTAACCCTTGAACCGACACTTTCTGCAGGACTAAACCCTGACCGCTCGCGGATAGGTCACCGTCCAGCGCTGCCATGAGGTCATCTGCGCTGACGCCCACGGTCTCGAGATCCCAGTCCAGTTCAATGCGACCGGACGCGGCGTCGGTATTGCCCATGCTGGCGAGCAAGAGGTCCATGTTCACGCCTATGAGACCGCCCTCGACTTCGGCCTCTACGATCGGGCGGCGCGTATTCAGTGTCACACGGGTATCAAGCTGTCCCTGGTGCAGTACGCCTCGAACGTACTCAATATCAGCCACCCCGTCGCGGACCCGCATGTACACCTGGGCGTTGGTGATCGACTGGCCCGCGACGATGAGCTGCTCAGCCGCAACACGTATCTCAAGGTCCAGATCCCGCAGGGGGCCTACCGGAAGCGGCACCGGTGCGCCGGATTCTGATGCGGTGCCCGTAGGTGCTGGAGAGGGTGGGGCCTCAGTGTTGGGTGCGCTAGCCGTCGGGGCAGATACTGGCTGTGGTGAAGGCTGGATTTGATCGACATTCAAACGCGCTGTGCTGATATCGAGCTTGACCTCCGGGCTCTCCAGCGCCGACCAGACTAGCTGTCCGGTGACATCTCCCCCCGGCAGGCTAGCGCTCAATGTGAAGTCAGCTTTCGCCGGAATTATCACAAACGCTCCGTCCAGCGTGCTTTCCACCGGTTGGGTGAGCACACCGATTACCTCGGTTTTGAAGCCCGCTATTTCAATCTTGCTGAAATCGGATGCAACGCGGATGGCGCCATCCAGCGCAATGCCCAGAGGTGCAGTGGAGCCATCACCGAGAACCTTCAGCGCCCCTTCCAGTTGCATGGGTTCGTTCCGAGTATTGACGTTGGTCAGGGTCAGGGTCGCGACGCGAATTTCATTGCTCAGGTCTCCATTGCGAGTGCGCTGGACCACGGTAATGTCTTCGATCTGGATCGCCTCGGCCAGAATGGCGATGCCAGAAAAACCGCCACCCTCATTAAGCTGCCTTTGGCGCTCTTTCTCCTTGGTCTGCCGGATAACTTCGCCGCGCTTCTCCCACTCTCGATCGCTCATGATCGGCCGTGGCTCCGGAGCGGGCGGGAGGGCCTGTGGTTCCGTGATGTCAGCGGTGACACCTGCAATGACAACCGTGCCGACATCCACGTTGCCGCCCAGTAAAGGAAGAAGTGATAGCCCCACGTCCAATTCGGTAATTGAGGCCTCGACGTCCGGATGATATTCAGTTTGCGCAGGCAGGCTCAGGGATGTGCCCTCCAGCCTGAGTCCAAAGCGAGGGAAGAAGCTCAACTCGGTATCACCCTCTACAACCAGCTCCCCGCCTGTCTGGATCTGAACCTGCTCTTTCGCCAGCTCGAGCAGTGCCTGCGCGTCGATAAACATGGGCACCAGCAGCATCGCCAAGACAATGATTGCTGCCAGTGCGCCTACGATCCAGAGCATCACCAGCATCTTGCTTTCCCCTGATGGTTCGTCATCCCGTCAGCATATCAAAGCGGTTCGGCAGGGAAAGCGTTAACGCGCGCCTCGTCGCTCCACGTGCTGATTGAGGATCCGCGACTTCTCTTGCCGCACACTCCGATCCGATTTGAGTTGCCACAGCGCATCCCGGGCAAACGGATAGGACATCTTTAGATCGACGATGGGCTCGGGGTAATCGATGGGGTGCAGCTGTCGTTCCATGGGAGAGCGTAGCCAGGGCTGGTGAA
>CAXEVD010000330.1:0-2953 GCA_963999395.1 uncultured Halieaceae bacterium | reverse complement strand
CGGTGGCCGCGGGGGGCCTGGCGGCGGCGGAGCAGGTCCTGAGCAAGGCGGCCTTCGGGGCGCTGCTATGCGGGACGGGCCTCTCGTGGGGCCGCGCCGCGTACTCCCGGGGGCGCGGCCTGAAGGGCCCCCTGCAGCGCCCCGAGGCCGCGGCCATGGTCGCCGCGGCGGGCGCCCTCGGGGGGCTCCTCACCCTGCGCTGGGTGGAGAGCGGGCACTTCCCCCTGAGCAACCTGTACGAGAGCCTCATGTTCCTGGGCTTCGGCATCACCTCGGTGCACGTCTACCTCTCCGGCCGGGAGCGCGTGGCCGTGGTGGGCGCCGTCACCGCGCCTGACCACGTGGGCGCCAGCCCCGAGCACGGCGTGCCGCAGATCTGGTGGAAGGGCACCATGGGCGGCTGGCGCACCGACTACGACGCCACGTGGTACGACCTCATGGCACTCTTCCTGCAAGTCTTTGTGCTCTTCCTGCTGCCGCTCACCACGACCGCCATGTGCCGCAACCTCAACAACTCCGTCAAGGAGGCCTCCAACGGCCGCACCACCGACACGGGCGTGCGCCAGGCGGCGCAGCGCGTGCAGAACGACGCGGCCTACAAGTTCACGCAGCGCGTGCTCGTGCTGCCCATGGTCATCGGCATCCTCATCATCATCGTCGGCCAGAGCATCAGCGGCGCGCGCTTCGGGATGGCGTGGGCCGAGGGCGTCGTCGCGCAGGAGTGGAACCACGACCAGAGCGGCTGGCTCTTCGATGAGATCGCCATTTCGGAGCACGTGTACGACCAAACGATCGCGACCCTGGCCCTCGTGGTCGCGATGGGGCTCGTCTTCTCGGTGGTGATGCAGCGCCACCTCGTCAACGGCGTGGGCTGCTTCGCGGCGGCGATGGACGCCCTGGATCAATTAGGCGTCCTGGACGCGTTGCGAGACTACCTGCGAGACAAGGACCGGCCCTTCCTCGGTATCTGTCTCGGATTGCAGCTCCTCTTCGCTTCGAGTGAAGAGAGCCCCGGGAGAGAAGGGGTAGGGGCCGTCGACGGTGCCGTGAAGAAGCTGCAGCCCCCGCAACAGGTCGCGATTCCCCATATGGGCTGGAATGAAGCACTCGCAACGAAAGAATCGCCGCTCTTCCAACCGAGAGAACGTTACTATTTTGTCCACTCTTTTGCGATTGACACCTGCGACCCGAAATGGGCCGCTGCTGTCAGTGATTATGGAGGGCAGCGCTTCACGTGCGCCGTCGCGGATGGTAGAAGGGCCGCGTGCCAGTTCCACCCGGAGAAGAGCCACACCGCGGGGCTGACCCTACTCAAAAACTTTCTCGACTGGGACGGCACATGCTCGTAATACCCGCCATTGATTTAAAAGACGGCCAGTGCGTGCGCCTGCGGCAGGGCGACATGGCCGACAGCACGGTGTTTTCTGACGACCCCGTTGCCATGGCGCAGCGCTGGTTTGATGAGGGCGCCCGGCGGCTGCACCTCGTTGACCTCGACGGCGCTTTCGCGGGGGAGCCCGCCAACGCCGGCATCATCGAGGCGATTTCGAAGGCGTTGCCAACCCTGCCGATTCAGATCGGCGGCGGCATCCGCAATCCGGAGACGATTGCGCGCTATCTCGAAGCCGGGGTGAAGTACGTCATCATCGGCACCATGGCTGACAAAGACCCGGACTTCGTTCATCAGGCCTGTGCTGCTTTTCCGGGGCACATCATTGTCGGCATTGATGCCCGCGGAGGCCGTGTTGCGGTTGAGGGCTGGGCGAGCGAGAGCGAACTCGATGCTACCGATCTCGCCAAGCGCTTTGCCGATGCAGGCGTGACCGCCGTGGTCTACACCGATATTGACCGCGATGGCATGATGCAAGGCGTCAACGTCGAGGCAACGGTCGCCCTAGCAAGCGAGTCGGGGCTACCGGTCATTGCCTCGGGCGGCATTAGCCAGCTTGAAGACGTGCGCGGCCTAATGCAGCACGCCAGCGCGGGCATATGCGGCGCTATTACCGGGCGCGCGATCTACGAGGGCACGCTGGATCTGGCCGCGGCCCAGGCCATGGTCGATGCCTATCTGGAGGGTGCTTGATGGCCCTCGCCAAACGCATCATCCCCTGCCTCGACGTCGATCAGGGGCGGGTGGTGAAGGGCATCAACTTTGTGGGCATTCGCGACGCCGGTGACCCCGTGGAAATAGCGCGGCGCTATAACGAGGAGGGCGCCGACGAGATCACGTTTCTCGATATCACGGCCAGCCACGAAGAGCGCGATACCACAGTCCACACCGTCGAGCAGATTGCGCGTGAGGTATTCATTCCGCTGACAGTGGGCGGTGGCATCCGCTCCTTGCAGGACATTCGCACCATGCTCAATGCGGGTGCCGACAAGGTCAGTATCAATACCGCGGCGATTCACGAGCCCGAGCTGGTGCGCGACGCAGCGGCGCGATTTGGCTCGCAATGCATTGTGGTGGCGATCGATGTGAAGAGGGTTTCAGCGCACGATGAGGTCCCGCGCTACGAGCTCTTTACCCACGGTGGCCGTAAGCCCACTGGGATTGAGGCGGTGGAGTGGGCCACGAAAATGGCAGAGTTGGGTGCCGGTGAGCTCTTGCTGACCAGCATGGACCGCGACGGTACCCGCGATGGATTCGAGTTAGTTATTACCAGGGCGATTACCGACGCGGTAGACATTCCGGTGATCGCTTCAGGCGGCGTGGGAACGCTTCAGCACCTGGCCGATGGCGTTACGGAAGGAGGCGCCGACGCCGTATTGGCTGCCAGCATCTTCCACTTTGGTGAGTACACGGTGGGCGAGGCCAAGTCGTTCATGGCCGATCAAGGCATCACCATGCGGTTGTGATCTCGGGCATCCTGTTCAGGGTCCGCTGTCACTGAACTGACAACTGACAACTGACAACTGACGCACTGGCGCGTCGCCGTGCCAACGGAATCAACCC
>CAXEVD010000329.1:0-2954 GCA_963999395.1 uncultured Halieaceae bacterium | reverse complement strand
GTCGCTGTTCAGCGTGCCGCCGGAAGAGGGCGTTCGCGTGGATTCAGGGATCGAGACCGGCGACGCCATCTCGCCCTTTTATGATTCGATGGTCGCCAAAGTGATCGCTTGGGGAGAAACCCGCGAGACCGCGCGACTCAAACTCCGCTCGGCCCTGCAGGCCACCGCGCTGGCGGGTGTCACTCACAATCGCGCATTCTTATTGGAGCTACTTGATCAGCCAATTTTTATCGAGGGCGGAGCGACCACCGATTACATCGATCAGCACTACCCCGAGGGTTACTCGCCTGCGCAACCGGGTACCGCCAGTTTAGCGGCGTGCATTGTGCTTCAGCAGATTCTCGCGGCTGAGCAGCACTTCGCCAACGCGCTGTCAGTGGACGAGGAACTGCGGGGTTGGGTATCGACCGGGCCCGTTACGAGGCGGCATACCTACGAGGTGGGGGATGCGACCTTCAACGCGGAAATCACTTCGAGCAGCGCAGAGCAGTTTTCGGTGACGCTGATGGAAGCGACCCATACGGTCACACTGCAAATGCTAAACGCAGACCGCGTTGCGTTGTTGATTGATGGGCAACGCGTGGTGCTGGGTTATCACCAATCTGACGCCGCTGTCGTCATGCTGGCCACAGATCAGTCCGAGGTGACCTTGATCAACACCGATCTGATTCCCCCGGAATCGGCGGAAGATGCGCAGGGGGGCAAGGTGCAGGCGCCGATGCATGGCCAACTGGTGTCGCTGTTAGTTGAGGCGGATCAAGCGGTGGGAAAAGACCAGCGGTTGGCGGTATTTGAGGCCATGAAAATGCAACACGAAATTCTCGCACCGGTGTCCGGGGTAGTGCGGCAGGTGAATGGTCACGTCGGTCAGCAGATGGCGGCGGGAGATTTCATTATGTTGATTGAAGAGGCCGAAGCCGAGTAAGTCTGGCGTCAGCCAGTCAGGGGGCGAGTCTCACGTAACCGAGTTCAGGAGTCATCATGCAACAGGCGAGTGATTTTCTAGCGGAGTCAGAAGCATTGGAGCAGCTCATCGCGCCGCTACAGGCGAGTGATTTTGCCCATCCCACAGGATTCAAGTCCTGGACCTTCGAGACGATCATGCGCCATCTGCATTTCTGGAACCATATGGCGAATCTGGCGCTCACGGTGCCCGGTGATTTTCAGGCAGAACTCAAGCCAGCGGTAGAGGCCATGATGGCGGGCAAAACACTGCCCGATATCGAGCTTGCTAAATTTCCTGAAGGAGGGCTCGACTTGGTTTCTCTGTGGCAAGCGGGATTTCGCGAGGTGGCCGCGGCCTACCAGCAGGCCGACCCTTCTGATCGCGTTTCTTGGGTTGGGCCCAGCATGAGTGCTCGCTCATCGATTACCGCGCGGCAAATGGAGACCTGGGCACACGGCCAGGCGATCGCGGATGAGCTCGGTATCGAGCGGAGCGAAGACGACCGCATCCGCAACATTGTGGTTTTGGGAGTGAATACCTTTGGCTGGTCTTTCACGGTACGGGGGTTGGAAGTACCCGAGGAGCCGCCCGCATTGCGGCTCACCTCACCGTCGGGCGAGTCATGGGAGTATGGGAACCCCGACAGTGACCAGGTCATTAGCGGCATGGCGCATGAGTTTGCCCAGGTGGTCACCCAGACCCGCAATATCGCCGATACCCAGTTGGTGTGTGAGGGAGACACGGCCGAGCTATGGATGCGCAATGCTCAGTGTTTTGCGGGCGCAGCCGCAGAGCCACCCGCGCCAGGGGTACGGCGCACCAAATCCCCAGCCTGAGCGAGAAACGGTTGTTTCGCTATTCGTTACTACTCGTCCAAATGGGCTGATCAGACAAAGAGTGGAATGTGGGTGGAGAGATTGCGAGGCCGTCAACTGCAATGAGAGTGGGGCGATGCGCAACGCCACGAGATGGTCACTGCTCTGATGCGATGCGATTCATCATCCTGCGGTGCCCCAGCCAGAAGAGCTCGGCGTCTGAGTAACCGGTGATGCGATCCAGCTCCTGACAGTTCCGGATCTGCAAGAAAGTCGGTGTACCGATGACCTCCGCCGAGGCGCATTCGACCAGCTGATGCCGGTCTGCTTGCCATTCGTCGATCAACACCCGCTCCAGTGGCAGCGCGAGAGATTCGGCGGTTTTCTCATAGATCGGACCCACCTCACGGTCAAACTGTCGGCAGGCGCCGCATTCGGGACTGTAAATGTAGATCAGGACAGGCGAGTCATTGTGGGTCGTTGTATTGGCGGAGGCGTGCCGGGGCAGATTGGTTGCGCTGGCAACCAGTCCCGCCAAGCCGAGCAGGAGGGCTATGGCTCTCATCAGAGCTTGATGTAACCCCATCCCTCGCGCGCCTGCAGCCTTCCTAGGGCGGCGACTCCCGAAGGGACGGTTTCCACGCCAAAGGCCAGATCGTCCTCGGTCAGGTTGTAGTAGCTGAGCGTCGCCTCGCAGGCAAAAATGCGGATGCCCGACGCCATCAACTGCTCCATTTGCGCGCTGTACTGCCCGCCATTGGCGTCCTTAGCACCCTCAAGAGCCGGGTTGACACCATTTCCAATCAGGATGACACGCGTCTCGATATCCGGGTTGAAGGAGTGGTGGCGTGCCACCTGAGCGAGCATGCGGTTCATGCTGGTTTCGGAATCCAAATGAAACACCACTCCCGGCGCGTCGGCATCAGCGCTGCGGATCGCGGGCGACAGCGTCAGACAAGCGAGCAAGGTCAGCATGAGCAAACGGGGCATGGGGTTCTCCTTTTTCACATGGGCGCTGAGTTAGGTGCCCCTGTTCTGGTGGCACTAGTTTATCTGCCACTCTTGTCCGTCACCTGTGCAGATGGTGCCTTTATAGATCGTGCGTTTACCGCTGGTGCTTTTATTAAACCGCTGGTGCTTTTATTAAAGAGTGCCTGTGTTGATTCAGGTCCTCGATGTAGAAGGTCAAGAGC
>CAXEVD010000328.1:0-2960 GCA_963999395.1 uncultured Halieaceae bacterium | reverse complement strand
CTGACCGTCAGTAAACCGTTCATAACCCAAACCAAGGCGTTCAGACCGCTCGCGCTTGGCCTGCTGAATCGCGGCGCGCACATCGGCGGCGGTGCCGGTGAAACCGGCGGGATCTACGCCCGTCTCCTGCAACATGAACTGCAACCCTTCATTGACCGTGGTCTGGTCTGCCTGACGCGGACTGGGTTGCCCCAGCGGCACGATCATGCGGCTGGCGCCATTGGGGTAGCAGTCGTATTGCACGTTCAAATCGCCCATGACACCACGGGTTTCGGGGTGAACCGCGTGCAAGTGATAGCTCTCGTAAAACGCCTCGACGCCCACTTTCCAGTTCGAGCCCCATTCGCTTCGCACGTGGCGCACCACCCGCATCTGGTCGATCTGGTAGTTCTCGAGGTAGCCCTCGGGGAGGCCAATGGCCTCTTTGAGCGGGGGCGGGGTGTCAGCCATGCTGACGAAGATCAGCCCTGCGTGCGTTTCACAGGCCACTGGCGTGAGTCCGGGTCGGTGGCAAATCACGGGCTCCTGAAAGGTTTCCTCATCGGTGATGGTGCGCAGCTCCCCGTTATTGCGAAAGCTCCAGCTGTGGAAGGGGCAGATAAAGACCTTTTTGTTGCCGCGCTGCTCGGTTAATAGTCGGGCGCCTCGGTGGGGGCACACGTTATAAAATGCTTTGATCCCGTCCTCGGTGCGGGTGACGATGATCGACTCACTGCGGACCCGGAATAAAAAGTAGTCGCCAACTTCAGGTAGGTCGGTACTGACCCCGGCAATGAGCCAGCTCTCGGTCCAGATCTTGTCCCACTCGCGCTGCATTTGCTCCGCGCTGAAGTAGCCGTCTTTGCCGTAAATTTCGGCGCCATTGTCAATGGGGGGTTGCTTGGCCTCGAGACTTTCGACGGGTGCATCCGGGTTAATGACGGCAACGGGAATCATCTTGCTATTCATCGTCTTCTCTCTTGGGCAGCGCCTGTTCTCAGGCGTCCCCGCCATTAGGTGCGGGGTGTAAACGAAATACCGGCAGTGTGATGTCTTCTGACCACGCTGCAAAGTCCACCCTGACCGAGAGCCCCACCGCCAGCGCGTCGGGGCCCGTGTCGACGACCTGACTCATCATGCGCGGGCCCTCGGCGAGGTCGATCAGCGCAATCACATAGGGGGCCTCAAAGTCGGCAGAAACGCCCCGACGCACCACCGTGTAACTGGCAATGGTGCCGGCGCCACTGGCGTTTTCCCATACCAACTGATCACTCTGGCAAGCATCGCAGTGGGTGCGCGGATAAAACAGTACATGACCACAGCTCTGGCAGCGCTGCAGCGCCAACTTGCCCGCCGCGCAGGCATCGTAAAAAGGCTGCTCGGTCGGCGTGGGGCTGGGGACAGGCTTGGCCAAGGTCAGTCCTCCACACCCAGAATGATAGTAGCGTGGCTCGACATAATGCCGCCCTGCGCATGACACAGTGCCGTGTGCATCTTGGGCAGTTGCCGTTCACCCGCGTCGCCCCGCATCTGGGTGATTGCCTCGGTCAGGCCGAACATCGCTCCGGGGTTGCCCGGATGACAATAGGACAGCATGCCGCCGTGGGTATTCATGGGTTTGCTGCCTCCGGGCCGGCTGATGCCGCTGGCCAACCAGGCGCCGCCCTCACCCTTGCCGCAAAAGCCGAGATCCTCGATTTGCATGAGCAGCGCAGGGGTGAAGCAGTCATAGAGCTGCAAAAGATCAATATCGTCGGGCGTGAGCCCCGCCTCGGCGTATGCGGCACGACCCGACTGCACTGCGGCAGACGTCGTCAGGTCTTTGGCCTGGCTGATGTGTTCGTAGGAGTGCCCCTCGCCGTAACCCAGCAGGGTGACGGGCTTATGGGGTCCATCTTTTGCACGGTCTTTGCGGGTGATCACCACCGCCGCTCCGCCATCGGAGACCAGCGAGCAATCCAGAACTTTGAGCGGGTCGGCGATTGCACGGGAGTTCATTACGTCTTCGACCGAGATGAGGTCGCGCATCTGCGCTTTGGGGTGTTGGCTGGCCCAGGCCCGGCAAGACACAGCGGCCTCGGCAAACTGGGCCTCGGTGGTGCCGAACTGGTCCATGTGCGCGCGGGCGATCAGCGCGTAATAAGCAGGGACAGTAGGTCCATAGGGTTGTTCGTAGTGGGGGTGACCAGAGCTCGACTGCACCAACATCGCCTGATCGCGGGTCATGAAGCTGCGCAGGCTATCTGCCATTGCCACGACGATCGTGTTTGCCATGCCTGCCTGAATGGCGGCCGCTGCCGTGTTGAGCGCCATGAAAGTGGTACCGCCGCCGGTATTGACGGTGACACAGTGTCGAGGCTGCCAGCCGATGTACTCGGCGACCGCCTCGGCGTGATACATGATGGGTTCGGCGAAGGCGTTGCATGTGATCAGCCCGTCGACCTCAGCGAGGGTGAGCCCGGCATCCTTGATGGCATCTAGGGTGACCTGCACGCACAGCTCGCGGGGGCTTTTGTCCGGCACGATGCCCACGGCACTCTCGGCCATACCGATCAGCGCAAACTCTCCCCCAAGCCCCGATACGCTCATCGCTCTCAGCTTGCCAACATTAACTGCGCAGTGATCACGCCGGGAGTGAGCACCTCGTCGCGCGCGTTCTTCACGAACACCTCCAGCGTCACCTCGCCGGTGCCCTCGTTATAGGCCGTGACGGTGCCGCCTGCGGTCACCGTCTCGCCAACGAAGGCCGCGATGCGGTTGGAGTACTCAATGCCGGTGATCATGCCCGCGTCCCCTAGCCATTCGTCGACCACTTGATGTAGCCAGTCGCCCATCAGTGGGCCGGCCACAACCAGGCCGGGGTAGCCCTCGACGTCGGTGGCGTACGGCATATCAAAATGGATGCGGTGCCCGTTCCAAAGCGAGGCGTTGTAGAGCATTTGCTGGACCTCGTCGCAATAGAGCTCGCGCTGAGGGATGGC
>CAXEVD010000327.1:0-2968 GCA_963999395.1 uncultured Halieaceae bacterium | reverse complement strand
CGGCTGATCGGCGCTCCCTGAGAGTTGTTAGCGGTATCGTCCGGGCTGAATCAGGGAGCGTCCTCCATACCCGTCGCCCGTCGCGCTGCGGCGTGCTCCGCATCGGCAGTGTTAATCCAGCGATAGGTCAGGTAATACTTAAAGGTATTGGATACGTATTGCACCGTCTCGCGCCCCACTTGTTCCGCGACGATCACTTCGACGTTGTCGAACCAGAGATTGGGATCATAGCCGCGCTCTTCTGCTTCACGCCGCAGCTGACGAATCCGCCGGGGTCCGGCGTTGTAGGACGCGAGCGCCAGTAGCGAACCATTCAACCCATCAATCTCGGGACCGCTGAAATAGCGCTCCTTTAAAAACGCCATATATTTCGCGCCGGCCTCAATATTGGGCTCCAGCTCGTCGATATTGGGGATTGCGACATTTTTGTCTTTGGCCGTGCTTGGCAGTAGCTGCATCACCCCAATGGCGCCTGCGGGACTGCGCACGCTTTGGTCGAGCCGTGACTCCTGAAAGCCTTGGGCCGCCAACAAGGTGGGGTCCATGCCATAGTCCGTGCCATATTTTCTAAATAGCGCTGACAGCTTGTGGTAGCGACTCAGCTCTGTGGCACCCATCGCATTTTCTGTCCAGTTGAAATCCCGGATATATCGATTGCGGATGATGTTGCCAAACAGCGTGCCCTCGCGATTTTCCTTGAGAAAAGTATCCAAAAAGGTCTTTAGCTGCGGGCTGTCTGGTCGTATCGCCCAGGCGAGGCGTGCGCCCTCACGGAGCACGAGATCATCTCGTACCGTGACGCGGGTGAACACCTCGCGCCACATTTGCGGCTTGTAGTCATCGACCACCGCCCAGGGCAGCAGGCCGGTGTCGACCATTTCAATCAGGTCTTCATCTTCCAGTGATTCGTCTACTGCTTCGATGCGGATCGGCGCCTGGCCCTGCTCAACCAGCGTTTGGCTTAGTTTGCGGACGCTTTCTGCATAGCTGCTTGAAAGACGCAGGTAAACGGTTTGGTCTGATAAGTCCGCCAGTGAACCGAGGCGAGGTGCGCTCGGGCCAGTAATCAAAACTTCTTTGAGAGGCTTACTTACCGGGTTGGTGAAGTCGACCCCCACCTGCCTGTTGTCAGTAACGGTGGTCCCCGCCATCACGATATCACCGTAGCCTGCCTGTAGTGCAGAGAAGAGCTGATCCCGCGCTACTGGGATGACTGGCACTTGCACGGTCAGCAAGCCGGTTTTGAAGGCCTCGTTGACGACTTTTTGCAGTTTGTCGGTGTATTCCTGAACGGTTCCGCGTGGTCCGTCCTTAAGAAAGTAACGGCCCGGTCCATATACGGTCAGTACCCGGATCGCGCGGCGCTCGACCATGGTGTCGAGGTCGCCAAATTGTGGCATGACACCAAAGCGTTTCAGGCTACCAGAGCCGGCACCGGTGCTGCTTGCTAGGGCATCAATGGCCGTTGCCCGATCGGGGGCGGTATCGATGCTGGCCAGAATGTTGTCTGGTGGCAGCGTCAGCCGCCCAGAGACTGTGAACTCGGCGGGCGCTGATGCTGCGGTTGAGGACTCCGCGACCTCTACCTCACTCTCGCCGCTGTTTGCGGCAAGCGCCAGTGTAAAGGTCACCAAGCCTATTAGCAGTGTCTTGGGGAAAGTGTCAGCAAGCAGTGACCGCATGGAGAGACGTTTCCTGATTGACCGGCGGCTGGGGTTGTCCGCTCCCGGTTGTGTCTTGGTATCGACTTGGGTGAGCGCTTACCCCATCCGACAGTCTAGAACCAACTTACCAAGATGCGTACCTAAGCGCATATGTTCGTGGGCCTCCAGTACGTCAGCTAGAGGGTAAGCGGTGTCGACGATGGGTTGAATATTGCCCGCGATCACCTGCGGCCAGATGCGGTCTCGAATGGCGGTGAAGCAACGCGCTCGCTCTGTTCTGTCGAGCCTCCTAAGCGTACTGCCGGTCAGCGTTAAGCGCTTCATGAACAGCGTGGCAAGGTTGATCTCGCTCTGCATGCCGCGCATCACACCAATACATACGATGCGACCGTCGAGGGCAGCGAGGTCCAGATTGGCTTGCATCAGGTCACCCCCTGCAATGTCCAGAATGACATCGACTTTTCCGCCGTAGCCTGCCTCAGTGATCTGCTCGATGAGGCTGCCCTCCCGATGATTCGCCACAAACGACGCGCCGAGCGCTTTCACCGCATCACATCGCGCTACTGAGCCCGCGGTGGAAATCACGTTCGCGCCAAGGGTCGCGGCCATCTGGATACCGATCGAGCCGATGCCGCTGCTGCCTCCGTGGATCAGCACCGTCTCACCTGCTGACAGCCGGCCACGCTCCATGACGTTGTACCAGACCGTTAACAGCGCCTCAGGCAGCGCGTCGATGTCCGCCGCGAGCAGGACGCCCACGATGCCGCGCGAGCCCACCAGGAAGTCGGTGTCGGCGATCTGGTCGAGCATCCAGTCCGGCAGGAGCCCAGACAGCAGGTCGCGCCACCACTCGTCGGGCACCTTTCCGTCGGCGGTGTCCTCGCCCTTCTTCTTGACGAGCTCCTGCAAAAAGTCGGGGTCCTCCATGATGTCGCGGTAGCTTACGGGCACGGACATCGAGGCAATCGGGTCGTCCGTCAGCGCCTCCAGCAGGTACTCCTTGATGTGCTTGCGCTTGTCGCCGGACGCGTTGAAGGCCTTCTTCAACCGCTTGCACAAGCGCACGTGCGCTCCCTCGTTCACGTGGCCGTCGGCCACCTCCTTCTCCAGCTGCTCCATCACCCCGTGCAGGGCCTTGCGGCGTTTGCTCATGGGCAACGCAAAAAAACCCGCGGTACCGACTTGCGCGCAGAAAGTCCCTTCACTAGTCTCAAACTGGCCCAAGCAAATATTGCCCACTACTTTTTGCGCTCGCGCTTCACGATGGCCTTGCGGCCCACGCCGTGGCGCAGCGTGGGCACCTT
>CAXEVD010000326.1:0-2971 GCA_963999395.1 uncultured Halieaceae bacterium | reverse complement strand
GCTCGGATAAAAACCTCACGGCCACCATCGTCGATGAACGAAAAATGGCCGAGTTGGGCATGCACTCTTTGCTGTCTGTAGGAAATGGATCTGAGCAACCCTCGCAACTCATCATCATTAAATACCGCGGTGCCGCGAGTAGTGCCCGCCCCTATTGCCTGGTAGGCAAAGGCATCACATTCGATACCGGCGGTATCAGCCTGAAGCCCGGCGCCAAAATGGACGAGATGAAGTTCGACATGGGCGGTGCGGGATCCGTATTCGGCGCGATCAAAGCGGCCTCCATGATGAAGTTACCCATCAACATCGTGGGCGTCATCGCAGCCGCAGAAAACATGCCGAGTGGACGAGCGACCAAGCCCGGCGATGTGGTCACAAGCATGTCAGGCAAAACGATCGAAATTCTCAATACCGACGCCGAGGGTCGTCTGGTGCTGTGCGACGCACTCACCTATGTGGCGCGATTTTCTCCCATCGAGGTCGTTGATATCGCTACTTTGACCGGCGCGATCATTGTATCTCTCGGGCAAGAAGCGACAGGCATCTTTTCAAACGACGACAACCTCGCCGACAGTCTACTCAGTGCGGGAGAGCGCAGTCATGACCGAGGATGGCGCTTCCCGATTTGGGAGGAGTACCATCGACAGCTCGACAGTCATTTTGCGGACCTGGCCAACATCGGCTCTGGCGGCGCGGGTAGCATCACTGCGGCCTGCTTCTTGTCTCAATTTGCAGAAGACTATAAGTGGGCGCACCTGGACATCGCGGGCACCGCGTTTAGAAGTGCACCCAAAGGCGCGACGGGTCGACCCGTACCCATGCTGGTTCACTATCTGCGTGAGCGTGCCGGCGTCCTGTGACACAAGTCGATTTCTACGTTCTGCCAGAGAATGGCAGCCTGACCGCTCATGCAGCGGTCGGGCGTATTGCTGAGAAAGCGCTGAGCCGCGGCCACCAGATTTTTGTCCAGGTCAAAGATGAGGCTGCGGCCACTGCACTCCATGACAGCTTGTGGACCTTCCGCGAAGCGAGTTTTCTGCCCCACGCTATCGCGGGAACAGATGATGGCGAACCACTAGTCATAGGATGGGACGATCCGCCAACTGAACATGACGATGTATTGATCAATACAACCGGCGTCGTGCCCGGTCATTTTGCGCGTTTTGGCCGCTTGGCGGAGATCGTAGCACCAGATGCGGCTACACTTGAGGCCTCGCGCGAAGCATGGCGATTTTATCGGGACCGGGGCTACCCCCTTGCCAAACATGATCTGTCGTAGCACCGACTATTGCCTACAGGGCACATCAACATCGTAACCATGGACAAGAACTTCTCACCCGCAGACATCGAAGCGCGCTGGTACGACCAGTGGGAAACTCGAGGCTATTTTGCGCCGTCCGGGCAAGGCCCTGCGTATTGCATCCCTATCCCGCCGCCCAACGTCACCGGGACCTTGCACATGGGGCACGGCTTTCAGCAGGCCATCATGGACGCGCTGATTCGCTACCACCGCATGCGCGGTCACAACACCCTCTGGCAAGTGGGCACGGACCATGCCGGCATCGCCACACAGATGGTTGTCGAGCGCCAGCTTGAGGCCGAGGGCACGACGCGGGAGGCCCTTGGCAGAGAGGCCTTTATCGATCGTGTTTGGGATTGGAAAGCGGAATCCGGTGGCGCCATCACTCAGCAGTTAAGGCGGCTGGGCACCTCCCCCGATTGGACTCGTGAACGCTTCACCATGGACCCCGGGCTCTCACAGGCGGTCCAACGCGTCTTCATCGCGCTACACGAAAAGGGTTTGATTTATCGCGGCTACCGACTGGTTAACTGGGACCCACAATTTCTCACTGCGATCTCTGATCTCGAGGTGGAGCAGGAAGAAGAGACTGGCTCACTGTGGCATTTGCGCTACCCGCTGAGTAGCGGCAAGGGTCATTTGATCGTCGCGACGACCCGTCCCGAAACCATGCTGGGCGATACGGCGGTTGCGGTACACCCCGATGATGAGCGCTACCGCGATCTGGTAGGAGAGACTATCGACCTGCCCCTCGTTGGGCGGAGCATCCCGATCATTGCCGATGATTACGTGGATCCCAAATTCGGCTCTGGCTGCGTCAAGATTACACCCGCACATGACTTCAATGACTACGCCATGGGCGAGCGTCACGATTTGCCCATGATCAATGTGCTGACCGCCGAGGCCAAAATAAACGATGAGGCCCCCGAGCGCTTCAGGGGACTGGACCGTTTTGATGCCAGAGCGCAGATCATCGCTGAGCTCGAGGCTGCCGGGCTGCTGGAGAAAATTGAACCACACACGCTCAATGTACCGAGAGGCGACCGCTCTGGCGCGGTGATTGAGCCGTGGCTGACACCGCAATGGTATGTCGACGCGAAAAAACTCGCGGAGCCTGCCATCAAGGCCGTCGAGACCGGCGTCATCGAGTTTGTGCCCAAGCAGTGGGAGAACACCTATTTCGCCTGGATGCGCGACATTCAGGATTGGTGCATCAGCCGACAGCTATGGTGGGGGCATCGCATACCGGCCTGGTACGACGAGGCAGGCAATGTCTACATCCGCCATCCCGCATTCAGGAAAGACATCCCCTCCCGTGCCAGTGAACGTCAATTGGCAATGTGGTCTGGAAAAACCGAAGTCCAAACATACGGGCCTCGTCTAGCATGCCAAGCAATTGTCAACGCACACCAAGAGCGAAGGCTTCGTTGGGCAGTCATACCCAAAGGTTGCATTCTTGGTAACAGCGTGAACCATATTGAGATGAACCAAGCGATTCTAAGCCGCCTCACAACGACAAAGGGCGATCTCCAAAAAGCGCTGGAATGGATGTGTAAGCAGCTCAACGCACGAGATTTAGACGATTGGGCAAAGGCATGGTCTGCCAACAACAACGTCAACAATTACGAACTCGAAATGCTTCCGCTTCAACTCGGGGTTGAAACGACGGTT
>CAXEVD010000325.1:0-2974 GCA_963999395.1 uncultured Halieaceae bacterium | reverse complement strand
GATATCAATCACGAAAACACCCCCAAAACTGCTGTGATGGCAGACCATACCAGATCGCCGTCGCTGATTGCGTCACAGAAAGGTAACGACCCCGCCTATTCGACTGAACTGCGGATGATGGTCAGCTCTGGTGTAATCACTGAACCGATGGCGGCATGAGAGATGTGAGATCTCGGCAGCTGCAGCTGACTGGCAATGGTTTCAGCCGCGGCAATGCCAGTGCAATGACCACCCATCATCAGCCCCAAACCCTGCTCCTCGAGCCAGTTTGCCGTGCGGTTCAGTGTCTCGCTGTCAGCCTGCCAAAGATGGAACCCGCCGACGATGGAATAAATCGGTTCATCTTTATCTTTTATCGACTGCAACACCTTGCCGGTATTGATCAAACCTGAGTGACCGCAACCGGAGGTCATCAGCCAGCCTTTATCAGTGAGATAACCCAGCGACTGGTCATCCATAATGATGTCTGGCACCGGCGCACCATTCTGATTGATAAACAGCCCCGCGGGGCCGTTGTAGTGCTCCTCTACCCGCGGTACGGGACCCGTCAACCACAGCTTGGGGGCTATTTCGGTAGGTTCGCTTATCTCAATGAAGCGGATCCCGAGGGCTTCCGCTGCAGCTTTGAAATCTTGCGCACTGGCGAAATCACCTGGACCCACCTCGACGCCCGTCACGGTCGCGCGCTGCTCAAAAAACCCTGCGGCCACATACACCTCACTCAGGGCGCCTTCATTCGCGGGGCGAAAATGCTCGCGGAGAATCAGCAAACCCCCGGTGTGGTCGCTGTGAAAGTGACTGAGCACGACCTTCTCGACCCCTGAGAGATCGACGCCCAGATGCAGCACGTTATGGAGCACCGTGTCTTCTTTGAAGCCGGTATCGAAGAGCACTGCGTCCTGCTCGCCCTCAAAAAGCGCGGCAAAGCTCCACTCACCCAAACCACCATAATCAGAAATATTGGTTGCCAACACCGTGATCTGATACGGCGCGGTTTGAGCCAAAGCCGAAAACGTAGTGCACAGGCTCAAGACAACTACCCTGATAAATCGAGAATTCACTAATCTACTCCTCTGGTTGATGGGCGACTCCATTTAGATCCTATCGCATGCGCAGTGCTACCACGGGCATCCCCACTTCCTAATCTCATGTTTAGCTCAAGGCCGCCGGGAAGCCCGGAGCACGCAGCGGCGTGTCGAGCGCATCTTCGAGTAATTTAACAATCTTGGGTGATTGGCTCTCCCCGCCATACGCGGCCCGTGCCTCCTGAAAGCGCGTAAACGTTGCGGAGGCCAGCTCGAGGGGCACGCCCAGCTCTTCTGCGAATTGCTTCGCAAAACCGAGGTCTTTGAGCGCCAAATCAATGGTAAAGCCAATGTCGTAGCTACCATTGAGAATGAGCTGCCCCTCCGTTTCATGCACAAAAGAATTCCCTGAAGACGCCGCAATGGCTCTCCAGCTCGTCGCCAAATCCAGTCCGCCCCGCGATGCCAGCATCAGCGCCTCGCCGCAGACTTGCAAATGCACCAGCGCCAACATATTGGTAATGACTTTGATCAATGAAGCCGACCCAACGGGCCCCATGTGAATCACCTCATTCCCCATCACATTCAGTGCGGGCTCGTGAAGTGTCATCAATGACTCTGGACCGCCAGCCAGCAAGGTCAGCTCGCCTACTGCCGCAAGATGCACGCCGCCGGTGACCGGCAGCTCCAGAAAACCAACTCCCGCGCCTTCTGCCAAGCTGGCGAATCGTATTGCGTCGTCGCGACCAATGGTCGACATCTCAATGACATTCGCATCAGGCCGCATGGCACCCAAGATTTGATCCAGCACTGCCGATGACGCGTCGGGCGATGGTAAACAGGTAATGACGTGATCAACGGAACCAGCGAGTTCTTCAGGGCTCGCAGCAAATGTGACCCCTGCGTGCACGAGGCTGTCTGAGACGCGCATGTTCAGGTCGAAGCCCGTCACGGTGAACCCGTTTTCGGCTAACCGGGTCGCCAGCTTGCTACCCAGATTACCGAGCCCAATAAATCCGTAATGCATGTGATTTCAACCTCATCTTCAATGTCACCGACTTCATGGCGCTTATTGTTTGGTCGCAAAGCGATCATCATTCAGTTTTAACCAATCCAGAATTTCGCGATTCACTTGCTCCGGCTGCTCCTGATGCAGAAAGTGCCCAGCCTCAGCGATCCGACTGAACGTCAGCCCTTTCGGAAAATCCTGCGCCACCATCAACTGCTCGAAGACCTCGCTTGCAATGCAGCCATCGCGCTCTCCCGACAAAGCGAGTGTGGGCACGGGTACCGGGTAGTGGGCCTCCTTGGCACTCACCAGTAGCGCTTTGATCGACAGCGCAGCGCGGTAATAGCCCAGAGCAGCCGAGCGCACACCCGGTTGCGACAAGGTCTGTATCACGCTATGCAGCACGCCAGGTTCCGGTTGCCAACCGGGGCTCCAATCCCTCCAGAGCTTGCGGATGAACGCATAACCCTGACGCTGCACCACCCAGTCTGAGAGCCAGGGAATATTGAAAAAGCCCATGTACCAGGACAGCCGCAGCTGCTTGGGGATCCGAAGGCCTTCGCGGGCAAACCGGCCCGCGTGGGGCACCGCCATCACGGTCAGACTCTTGAAACGCTCCGGTGCCGCAGCGGCAGCGACGTAGGCCACAGCGGCACCCCAATCGTGGCCAACCAGATGCACCGGACCCGTATCGATGCTATCAATCACCCCGAGGACATCGGTCGCAATCGTCTCCATGGTGTAATCGCCATCGACCGGAATCGAACCCGACTCATAGCCCCGCAGCGTCAGCGAGATCGCGCGATATCCCGCCTCTGCGAGCGCCGGTAACTGGTGCCGGTATGAGCCCGCATTGTCTGGGAAGCCGTGCAAACAGAGCACGATGGGGCCATCGCCCATCGCCTGCGCCGAGAAGGTCAGCGCCCCGTGTTTGAAAGAG
>CAXEVD010000324.1:0-2982 GCA_963999395.1 uncultured Halieaceae bacterium | reverse complement strand
CAGTGCAAAGAGATGACAGTAGGGATCATGATGCGGCTGATGGCGAATTTTTTGCACCGAGAGCTGCCAATCCAGTAGCTTCTGGTCGACTATCCTAAGTTTATTGGCCACACACATGGCCAAAAAGCGATCCAGGCGTGCATCAATCGCCTGTTTTTGTGCCTGTGAATAGCCATTCCAGTCAATCACCTCGTGCGCGAAGCGCTTGCAGCCGCGACAAACCGCGTCACCGATACCGGTGGAGCAGACGCCGATGCAGGGGGTTCGAATGGGATTGAGGTCAGACACGGTTCCTCCGAAGCGGGCGAAGTGTAGCAGTTTCTGTATCGCGGCAACGTCTCAGCTATCGGCTAAATGAATGCGGGCTATTCAAACCGTCGTTAACGGTGAAAACCCTCGCCAAGCTATAATCTTTTCGTTGAAAACCCTGCATGTAAAAGGACGCTGTAAATGCTGGAAGCCTATCGCCAACACGTCGCTGACCGCGCCGACCAGAATATACCCCCTGCCCCGCTATCACCTGAGCAGGTTGCCGACTTGGTGGAACTACTGAAGAGCCCACCGGCGGGTGAGGAGGCCTTTCTTGTCGAGCTGCTGACCGAGCGTGTCCCCCCGGGGGTTGATGAGGCCGCCTACGTCAAAGCCGGCTTTTTGTCGGCGATGGCGAAGGGAGAGGCCAGCTGCGATCTGATTGATCGCGAGCATGCCATCCGGCTACTGGGCGACATGCATGGCGGCTACAACATCGCCACGCTGGTCGGATTGCTCGACGATAAGGCGCTGGGCGCTCACGCCGCGAGAGAACTAAAGCAAACGTTGCTAGTGTTCGACGCCTTCCATGACGTAGTTGAGCTGGCAAAAGGGGGGTCAAGCAACGCCCAGGCCGTATTGGAGAGCTGGGCGGCCGGAGAATGGTTCACCGATCGCCCCGAAGTGCCCGAGTCCTTGAAAATGGTGGTCTTCAAAGTCACCGGGGAGACCAATACCGACGACCTCTCCCCTGCCCCCGACGCCTGGTCACGGCCCGATATCCCGCTGCACGCGTTGGCCATGTTCAAAATGGCCCGGGACGGTATTGAACCCGATGCGCCGAGCGTCACGGGCCCACTCAAGCAAATCGAGGCGATCAAAGAAAAAGGCCTGCCGGTGGCGTTTGTCGGCGACGTGGTGGGTACAGGATCATCGCGGAAATCTGCCACCAACTCCGTTCTCTGGTACTTCGGTGAAGATACGCCCGGCATCCCCAATAAAAGAGCGGGTGGCGTGTGTATTGGCGGCAAGGTCGCGCCCATTTTCTACAACACCATGGAGGACGCCGGCGCGCTGGTGTTTGAGGCGCCCGTTGACGGGCTCGGCATGGGTGATGTGATCGAAATCCGACCCTACGATGGCAAGATCCTGGCAGAGAGCGGCGACGTGCTGTCGGAATTTAGCTTGCGCTCTGACGTATTGCTGGATGAGGTCCGCGCAGGCGGGCGCATCAATCTCATCATCGGACGCGGCCTCACTGGCAAGGCGCGGGAGGCGCTTGACATGGGCGAGACCGACCTATTCCGCACACCAGAGCAACCCAAGCACTCCGACAAAGGCTTCACACTGGCGCAAAAAATGGTGGGCCGCGCCTGCGGCGCAGAGGGGATTCGCCCCGGCACCTACTGTGAGCCCCGCATGACGACTGTCGGCTCCCAAGACACCACCGGCCCCATGACACGCGATGAACTGCAGGATCTCGCCTGCCTAGGCTTTTCGGCAGACCTGACCATGCAGTCCTTTTGCCATACCGCGGCCTATCCAAAGCCCGTCGATATCGATACGCAGCACACGCTGCCTGATTTCATTATGACCCGCGGTGGCGTCTCGCTTCGTCCCGGAGACGGTATCATTCATAGCTGGCTTAACCGCATGCTGTTACCCGATACCGTTGGCACCGGGGGTGACTCCCATACCCGCTTCCCAATGGGTATCTCATTTCCCGCGGGCTCTGGCTTGGTGGCGTTTGCCGCTGCAACCGGTGTCATGCCGCTGGATATGCCCGAATCGGTGCTGGTGCGCTTCAAGGGCGAGATGCAGCTTGGCGTGACCCTGAGGGACCTGGTCCATGCCATTCCCTACTATGCGATCAGGCAGGGACTGCTGACCGTAGAGAAAAAAGGCAAGAAAAACATATTCTCAGGACGGATTCTTGAGATTGAGGGTTTAGAGTCTTTAACCGTTGAACAGGCGTTTGAGCTGTCCGACGCCTCAGCGGAGCGGTCTGCCGCGGGGTGCACCATCAAACTCGGGGAAGACACCATTGCCGAGTACCTGCGCTCCAATATTGTGCTGCTGCGCTCCATGATGGCCGAGGGCTACGGGGACGCACGAACGCTCGAGCGGCGCGCCAGAAACATGGAGGCCTGGCTTGAGCACCCCGAGCTACTGCAAGCGGATGCAGACGCGGAGTACGCAGCGGTCATTGAAATCGATCTGGCGGAAATCGATCAGCCGATCGTCTGCGCCCCCAATGATCCCGATGACGCACGCCTCCTCTCAGAAGTACAGGGAGATCAGGTCGACGAAGTGTTCATCGGCAGTTGTATGACCAATATTGGCCATTTTCGGGCGGCTGGCGAGCTACTGGAGGCCCACGGCGCGCCGGTCAGCACGCGGATGTGGATTTGCCCGCCGACCCGCATGGACGAGCATCAGCTAATGGAGGAAGGTTACTACGCAATCTTCGGGCGCGCGGGCGCGCGAACCGAAATGCCAGGTTGCTCGCTGTGCATGGGCAATCAGGCCAGGGTCGCACCGAAATCGACGGTGCTTTCAACCTCTACCCGTAACTTCCCAAATCGCCTTGGCGAAGGAGCAAATGTTTACCTTACCTCTGCCGAACTCGCCGCAGTCGGTGCGCTACTCGGCAAACTGCCAACCCCTGCCGAGTATCTCGAGTACGCAGGCAAGATTGACTCTATGGCAGATGAGATCTACCGCTACATGAAC
>CAXEVD010000323.1:0-2985 GCA_963999395.1 uncultured Halieaceae bacterium | reverse complement strand
ACCAGCCCCACCCAAATCGCTACCAGTAGCCAACCTCCGGGCGCGACTTCGCTTGGCAGCAAAGTCGGCCAGCGTAACGCCGCAAGGTGACAGCCCGAGCCGAGAATAATCGGCATCGCGAGACGCGGCCCCATGTCGCACTCCATCAGGATCTTGAAGGCGGTCTGGCGGGACTCGACACCGAGTTCGCTACGGAGCACGTGCCGGCTGGAGAGAAACGTACCAAGGTCACCCCCCAGCCAGTACACCAGAGCCAGGACGTGAACATAAAGTAGTAGCGTATACATAGGTATGCTCCTTAGCGAGTTTCGGTGCGGCCAGACCTTGTGTCGGTTTGATTCAACGCCCGTCAATAATCGGCAAAACTTGATCGATCAGCAGTCGGTCTAGGTCGAGAGCGTCGTCACCCACTACGCCATCCCCGCGGGGCAAAGCCACTCAATGCGTTCGCCGTCGGGTGTCGTGATATCAAAACAGTCGATATCTGCTGTTACTGCGCGTCGCGCTTCACTCATGCCAGTTGGTGGTGGGGCGTCGCGATGGAGTGAGAGTGAGTGCCAGCCGCAGGGCATGGCGCTTCCTGACTCCTGCGGGCGCACCACCCACTGATCGAGCTCAAACAGTTGCCCGGGGCCCAGGGCGATCGGCGCGATATCGTGGCGGTGATCTTCATGCAGGCCATTGGTGCGCGACAGAATGGACACCCGCGCGGGCATCGGTGAGGGGGCTTTGCACTCCAGAAGTCCTGCATAGAAGGCGATCGATTTTTGGATATCGGTAACGGCGTTGATCATTACGAAGCACTGATTCACCTGGCGTTTCGGGGTAGGAAGCGCGAAGCCCGGCACCTCACCCGATACCTCGGTGAAGTAAATGAGCTCTCCTGCCGGGCCTGCGACCTGCATGGCTCGAATCTGGTCAGAAAATGACAGCGCCGCTGGCGGGTTCAGTACCGTGAAGGCGGCGGGCAGTTCCACGAACAGCGCATCTAGGTCCTTTACCAGCACTTCCATCGCGGACCAGCCGGGTGCTGCAAAGGGAGTGGGCACTTCGCCTTCCCATTCCACCATCGTGAGCGTTTGAAACGGCTCCTCTGACATCACAATGCTGTGATGAGGTAGGCCCTCCAGCGCGGGGTCAGACAGCGCAATGGTTGCAGCACTGGTCTCGCCGGCGTCCTCATATCCTAGTGCGTGATAAGCCACCACAGCCTCTGACAGCGACGGCACGCGCAGGGTCATATTCTTGATCATCGCGGGGTCCCGCCGGTCAAAACGCTCACGGTGTGTCCTCTATAGTGAGTGCAGTCAGCTCATAGTGCGTTTGCATGTAGCCTTCGGCGCTGGCCCTGAGGAGCAGGTAATCATCGTCGGCGGTGCACCACACGTCGTAGGGTGGGTGCTCCTCGGGTAGGTTGCCCGCGGTGCCGGTGACCTGAAAGTGGCGCGCCTGAAACTGCCCTGCTGCCACCTCGATAGTTTCTTCACCGACATAGACCAGATCGAAACTGGTCACAAAAAAGAAGGGTCCCGTGGCGCCGCGATGGTCGGGCGAAGTCAGGAACACGTTCTTGAGTGAGTGAACACCGTGACCTTGTTCTAGTGGGTAAAGCCGCATGAGCAGCGCATCGCCGATGATGGGGTGGCTCTGTAGCCAGCCTACTTGACCGTCGGTCTCGAGCTGTTGGCTAATTCGTCCATCCCGCGCGTTGAAGGTTTCGCACTCGGCATAGCACTTGGAAAAGCGCATCCAGCCCGAGCCCTCGAAGTGGCCGCCAACCGATAGCCGCACCGAGCAGTCAATCGGGCTGGAGTCGGCATGCCGCAGCGCCAGGCAGACGTCTCGCGTGACCTTGGGGGCGTCGTCAATCTCACAGTGAGCGAGTAGTACATCCGTGCCGTCAGGCTGGCAGCTGAGCGTGAAGACCTCGCGTCCGCGGATCTCCCCCATGCGCTCCGGTTTGCGGCTGGTGTACTCGATCGCTCCTCGGATAAGCTTGTGTCCCATGCGGCCCCCTGTGGGTTCTGATGGCCTGATCTGCACCGTCAGATCTGGCTATGTATTAATGATATGTTTTTATATCATGCCGATTCGCGCTCCAGCAAAACAGGAATAACAATGGAAACCAGTGACCTCACCGCGCGCCAGATCTACCAGCAAATCAAGGACAACCCGAGCCGTGCACGCTTCGGGTTTGGCCAGAAAGCCATCCTCGTCAACGTGGACCCACAAAAGGCCTATACCCGTCCGGACCTGTTCAAAACGGCTTACGAGACCGACCCCAAGCAGCTCGAATATGTCAATCAGTTAGCCACGGCGTTCCGAGCGCTGGATTGGCCGGTCGTGTGGACTTATGTGGCGTTTATGGACTCGGGCGAGGACTGCGGTGTCTGGGGCACCCGCACCGACACGCCAGACTCTCTGCAGAACATCAAGTTTGGTTCCGAGCGTGCGGAATTTGATGATCGCCTAGAGATCAATCAGGAGCGCGACGTCATTTACTGCAAGAAGATGCCCTCGGCATTTTTCGAGACGGCGCTACAGTCGCTCTGTGTCTGGCATCAGGTGGACACGGTAATCATTACCGGTGGTTCCACCAGCGGCTGCATCCGCGCCACGGCAGTCGATTCCCTGTCACGCGGGTACCGAACGATCGTCCCCGAGGAGTGCGTTGCGGACAAACACGAGAGCTACCATTTTGCGAACCTCACTGACCTGGCCATTAAATATGCAGATGTACTGGGTGTGAGTGAGGTGCTCGACTGGCTCTCCCAGCAAGGCTGAATATGAGCGGTAGCGCACAAAACGCCGAGCTCGATCTATACGATTACAGCGCTTACGAGGGTCGGCCAAAAATAGAATGGCCCAATAGGGCGCGCCTCGCGTTTTGGGTAGCTCCCAATATCGAGTTTTACGAACTCGACCCCCCGACCAATCCGCATCGCAAGCCCTGGCCGCATCCTTACCCCCCGGTGCCCGGTTACA
>CAXEVD010000322.1:0-2989 GCA_963999395.1 uncultured Halieaceae bacterium | reverse complement strand
AATATGAAGATAATCCTGACTCAACTTTTACACCTTTACCAACCAATATTACTCCATTAGGTATTGAACTAGATCCTGAAACAGGAGTAGAGCGATCATGAGCTCGCCGAGGTGACGGTGGTGTAATACGGTGGTTGGCAGCAGCTTGATGCCAATTATCGTCGACGAAAATACCAACGCCGCACTAATAAGTAGGGCGTCCATCCCGCTGAATCCAAACAGGCGGCTCAGGCCGTAACCTGCTGCCGCAAAAACTACCGCGCTGATCAGGGCGACCAGCGTTGATTGGCGCAGGCTGTTCCACAGGGCAATCGGTTTCATGTCCAGCCCCAGTAGAAACAGGAGCAGGATGATGCCGACGTGACCGGCTCCAGACACCAGCTCCATGTCTGACACCACGCCCAATCCAAAGGGACCCAGCGCCACGCCGAGTGCGATATAGGCAATGATGATGGGTTGCCGAGCATAGAGGGCAATCGATGATAGGACTGCCGCGCCAAGAAAAATGGCTGCGAAGGTAAAAGTAATGCCTGTTTCCATGAATCATTCAGCCTCGTTTTGGCGCGAAGAAGACGAAAAGCCGTGGCTTATGGCGGGGTAGAGGTCTATCTGCGTGACTATTTTGGCATAGTCCATTCACTGGCCGGTGAATCCGCACAATCTGTTCGTCATGACTAGTGAAACGGGTGAGAGAACCGTTACAATCCCGTCGCCCGCGAGGGCATGGATCCAATAGGTGCCCTTTAATCCTAGTGCGATCCCTCGTTTGAGGCGACCGGAGAGAACATTGATGTCTAAAAGCAACCTTGAAGACGGCGTAGCCGACGCAATCGCAGCCACCGCGCTGATTAGCGTTGCACTGGTGGCCCTGATGATTTGGCTGTCGGGGTTACCCAGCTAAGGCTAGGCACTCTGAAAATCGGCGGTCATCGACATTGCCGCCGGTGAGCGTCACCAATACACGCTGCCCCTGAAACAACTCGGGTCGTGATAGCAGCGCCCCCAACGCGACGGCACCGCTCGGCTCCAGCTGAACGCCGAGGCAATGCCAGACTGTATCCATGGCCGTCGCAATACGCTCATCCGAGACGCAAAGACCTTCTGCTTTGTTTGCCTGATTAATCGAAAAAGTCAGCTCCCCGGGGATGGGCGCTAAGAGACCATCACACCATACCGCACCATCGCCCGGCGCCTCTATTCGTATACCGCTTTGAAACGACAGCTGATGGTCGTGCCAGCCTTGGGGCTCTGCGGTGAAGATGCGGGTCGCTAGAGAGCGTGATTTGAGATACGTGCCGATTCCCGCAGCGAGCCCGCCACCCCCCGTGCAAATGATGGCGGCGTCGATGCTCTCGGGCACCTGCACAATGACTTCGGCGCCGCAGGTGCCCTGACCCGCGATGGTCTGCCAGTCATCGTAGGGCTTTACCAATGGTGCAGGATTTTTGTCCTGCAGTGCGCTAGCAACTTGCTCCCGATCCTCTGACAGCCGGTCATACAAGACGATGTGGCCTCCGAGGTGCCGAATACGGTCAATCTTGGCCTCAGGCGCATCGCGGGGCACCACAATCGTCGCGGTCATCCCGAGGCACTGGGCGGCGTATGCCACGCCGATGCCATGATTGCCTGAAGAAAACGCGATCACACGATCCGCCCCTTCCCCTGACAGTTGCGTCATCACGTTCAATGCGCCGCGAATTTTGAACGACCCGGTAGCCTGCGCGCACTCTGCCTTGAGCATGACTTGGCCATTAATCAGTGCATCCAGCGAGGGGAGGCGAAAAATGGGCGTGGCGGGCGCATAACGATGTACCCGGGGAAGGGCGGCGTCGATATCGGCCACTAAGCGCAGCAGGTCTGACTCATTGAGCTGGCTTGTCGTTCTGTCTGGGTGCGCAGTCTTGCTCATGGCGATCAAGTCTAATCCAGACGCCTTATCCGTGTGGAGGCGAACTGGTAGTGATGAGTACTCGCTTTCCCTGTAGCCACCAAGGACAACATTGTCAGGCGCGGCACAAAACCGTTATTATCCGACTGTTTTACTGGGTTATTACCGGGACAGGCCCCCTATGATCACGATCACTGAATCAGCGCAGGAGTACTTGGCAGAGCTGCTCTCAAAGCAGGAGGACGCGCTTGGTGTCCGGGTATTCATTAATGACCCCGGCACTCCCAGGGCCGAAACCTGCATCGCCTACTGCCGTGAGGGCGATGTGGAAGAGGGCGATGTCGAGGAGCCGTTTGAGCACTTTACAGCCTGGTTCCAGGGCCGCAGCATCCCGTTCCTCGAAGATGCTCTGGTCGATTACTCTCCGGACAGAATGGGAGGGCAACTCACGATCAAGGCGCCGAACGCCAAAATGCCCCGCGTGTCCGACGATAGTCCGATTGAGGACCGCATTAACTACGTTTTGTACAACGAAGTTAACCCCTCACTTGCTGCACACGGTGGCGAGGTCTCGCTTATAGAGGTCACAGAGGACCAATTCGCGATACTGCAGTTTGGCGGCGGATGCCAGGGTTGCAGCGCTGTGGATATGACCTTGAAAGGCGGCGTTGAAAAAACGCTACTGGAGCAAATTCCGCAGCTTGCGGGTGTTCGGGATAACACTGATCACAGTGATCGCAGTCAGGCGTATTACTAATCCGCTCGTGCTTTCAGTGCGGCAGCGGTAGCTTCAGAGAGCTCGAGGATGAGCGACTCAGTGGTGGCCCAGTCAATACAGCCATCCGTCACGGACACGCCATAACGTAACGCCGAAAGATCTTTCGGAATCGCCTGATTACCGGCCTCAAGATGGCTCTCCAGCATGAGTCCGATAATCGATTGGTTGCCATGGGCGATCTGCTCGCTCACATCGCGTGCTACCGCGGGTTGCAGCGCCGGATCTTTCTCGGAGTTGGCGTGACTGCAATCGACCACAATATTGGCGGGGAGGCTCGCGGCCTCAAGATCTGCCTCACATTGAGCGATCTGCTCGGCGCGATA
>CAXEVD010000321.1:0-3003 GCA_963999395.1 uncultured Halieaceae bacterium | reverse complement strand
CCCGGCTTTCTCCGCGATCCCGGCAAGCTGGCGCTGACGGGGGATCTGATCAAGCTGACCTTTCCCTACCTGTTGCTGATCTCCCTGACGGGTTTTGCCGGTGCCATTCTCAACAGCTATCAGCGGTTTGCTGTCCCCGCACTCACCCCGATATTGCTGAATCTGAGCCTGATTGCTGCTGCACTCTGGTTTGCCCCCAGTTTTGATGAGCCGGTAGTGGCATTGGCCCTGGGCGTCCTCGTCGCGGGGTTTGCGCAGCTTTTGTTTCAGGTCCCGGCGCTGGCGGGCATTGGTCTGGTGCCCCGACCGCGCTGGGCGCCCCGGCACGAGGGCGTCAAGCGGATCATGATGCTCATGGTGCCGGCCTTGTTCGGTGTCTCGGTCAGCCAGATTAATTTACTGCTCGACACCGTTTTGGCATCACTGCTACCCACGGGGAGTGTCTCCTGGCTGTACTACTCGGACCGGCTCACAGAACTCCCCTTGGGCGTATTTGCCATCGCCATTGCCACGGTGATTCTGCCCACCTTATCTGGTCAGCGCGCCCGCGCCGACGACCCCGCCTTCGCCAGTACGCTCAGCTGGGCGATTCGCAGCGTGTTGTTGATCGCCATTCCGGCGACGGCGGCACTCGCCGTATTGGCCGAGCCACTCCTGGCAACGCTTTTTCAGTACGGCGCCTTCAGTGGTGATGATCGCGCCATGGCGGCGGCGAGTCTGCGCGCCTACACGCTGGGTTTGGGTGCCTTTATGTTGGTGAAGGCGCTGGCCCCAGGCTTCTATGCGCGAGAAGACATGCGCACGCCGGTGCGCATTGGCATCATCGCCATGGTGGCGAACATGGTGCTCAACGTTGCCTTTGTTTTTCCTTTGATGTGGTGGCTGAACCTGGGCCATGTGGGGCTGGCGCTGGCGACCAGCGTGTCGGCGTGGCTGAACGCGCTTTTGCTCTTTAGAGGCTTGCGACGCGACGCGGTACTACCTCAGGGCAGCTTGCCCTTCAAATGGTTGGTTCAGGTGACTGCTGCGACTGCAGCGATGTTGGCGATACTGCTTTGGCTGATGCCTGATCACGCGATGTGGGCGGAATGGCTGTGGTGGCAGCGGGCAGGCCAACTGGGGATCCTGTGCAGTGCCGGCCTCGGTGTCTTTGGGGTGAGCCTGCTCTGCTGTGGCGTTCGTCCGGCTGATCTGCGACGCTGATAAGCGATCATATCCCCATCAAGTCTGCCCTTGGCACCGGCTGATCTGCGTTGAGCGCGGCGGTATACTGCGTTTTTTCTATGACAGGGTGAAAAACGGGGATGGAGCTCATCCGCGGCCGGCATAATTTGCGTTCCCGTCACCGCGGCTGTGCGGTGACGATTGGCGCCTTTGACGGTATTCATCTTGGCCATCAGGCGGTGCTGTCGCATCTCAAGCAAGAAGCGGATGCGCGGGGCATCTCTACTACGGTTGTCACCTTTGAGCCGTTACCGCGAGAGTATCTGCGCCCACTCGAAGCGCCGCCCCGTATCACCACGCTACGGGACAAATGGCCGCTCCTTGAGGCTTGTCATGTCGATCACGTGCTCTGCCTGCCATTTAACGAGCGCTTGCGCCAGCTCAGTGCCCGGGAGTTTGTCGAACAAGTCTTTGTCGAGGGGCTTGGTGTGCAGTATTTGGCCTTTGGCGACGACTTTCGTTTCGGCAATCGTCGCGAGGGGGATCTGGATTATGTCCGCGCGTTGGCCGAAGAATTTGGCTATGCTGTCGCTCCCACCGCGACCCGGGAACAAGCGGGAGAGCGGGTGAGCAGCACGCGCATTCGGGCAGAGTTGGCCGACGCCGATTTTGACAGCGCGGAGCGCCTCCTCGGTCGGCCGTTTGAAATGGCCGGCCGTGTTCAGCACGGGCAGAAACTGGGTCGGCAGCTGGATGCACCGACAGCCAATATCGCGCTGCACCGCATCCGATCGCCGCTGCACGGCGTGTATGCGGTGAACGTGTCGGGTGGCGGGCTGGCCGATGCGCCAGGGGTGGCCAATGTGGGGGTGAAGCCCACCATTGGCAAGAGCCTGGAGGCGACGCTGG
Source organism: uncultured Halieaceae bacterium (assembly GCA_963999395.1). Lineage (GTDB taxonomy): Bacteria > Pseudomonadota > Gammaproteobacteria > Pseudomonadales > Halieaceae > Luminiphilus. Next base: position 930 of record CAXEVD010000321.1, on the reverse strand, counting down.
AAGTGCACGTTTTGGAGGGCTCGCCCGATTTATACGGGGAGCGGCTGACAGTGCGGTTTAGACACAAGCTGCGCGACGAACAGAAATTTCCGTCTCTCGATGCCTTGAAGGAAGGCATCGCGACGGACAAAGCCAATGCCCGGGCATGGCTTGCAGACCACGGATGACGTATGAGTGACTACAAAGCCACGCTGAATCTCCCCCAGACGGATTTCCCGATGAAGGCGAATCTGGCGCAGCGCGAGCCCGAGCGTCTCAAGGCGTGGGCTGAGATGGACCTGTATGGCCAGATGCGCCAGGCAGCGCAGGGCAAGCCGACCTTTATCCTGCATGACGGCCCTCCCTACGCCAATGGTGAGCTCCACGTCGGGCATGCCATCAACAAGATACTCAAAGACATCATCATCAAGTCCAAGACCCTGTCTGGTTTTGATGCCCCCTATGTCCCCGGTTGGGACTGTCACGGCCTGCCCATTGAACTCAATGTCGAAAAGAAAGTGGGCAAGCCGGGCCACAAGGTAACGGCAGCCGAGTTCCGGCAGAAGTGCCGCGACTATGCAAGCAAGCAGGTTGAAGCCCAGAAGGCAGATTTCGTGAGGATGGGTGTATTCGGAGACTGGGCAAAGCCTTACCTGACCATGGATTTTCGGTTTGAGGCGAACATTGTCCGCACGTTGGCCAAAATTATTGACCGCGGGCATTTGCACCGCGGCTTCAAGCCCGTGCACTGGTGTTTGGACTGTGGCTCAGCATTGGCGGAGGCTGAGGTGGAGTACGCCGACAAGCAATCCTCTGCGGTCGACGTCGCCTTCCCCTTTGTTGATCGCGCAGAGGCCGCGTCGCGGCTAGGGTGTGACGATGGCGAGCCTATCGATTTGGCCATCTGGACCACCACCCCTTGGACTTTACCGGCCAACCGAGCGGTGGCGC
>CAXEVD010000320.1:0-3004 GCA_963999395.1 uncultured Halieaceae bacterium | reverse complement strand
CTGGTGACCCAGCTGCATGAGCGCCTGGCTGAGGTAGCGCAGATAAACGCCCTGCCCTCCCGAAAACGGCGCTGATCGATAGCCCAAAAGCGCCACGCGCAAGGGCCTGCTGTCGGGCACGGCGCCATGAGCTTCAACAGCATTGGGCGTGTGAAGGGGTGCGTTGATGGGAGGCTCCGGGTGGATCGCTACTAATGGCAGTAGCCGTGCCATATTATCGAGCGGCTACCGCAAAGTACAGGAGGAGCAGTGTAGCGGCGGCTCGCCAACTCTGCCATCGGCCTGTAAACTTTGTCGCCCCGCAAGCAGATCGTAGCACCATGGCTGGGCACACCGTATACAAGGGCATTATTCTCGCTGGTGGGTCCGGCACCCGCCTGCACCCGCTGACCACCACGGTCAGCAAACAGCTGATGCCCGTGTACGACAAGCCCATGATTTACTACCCGCTTGCCACACTGATGCAGTCGGGCATTCGCGACATCTTAATTATTACCACGTGTCGCGATCAGCTCGCGTACGCCGACCTGTTGGGAGACGGCAGCCGATGGGGTATCAACCTTCAGTATACGATTCAGGCCAGCCCCGATGGCCTGGCTCAGGCTTTTCTGCTGGGTGAAGACTTCATTGGCCAAAGACCAGTGTGCCTGGTGCTGGGTGACAATATTTTTTATGGAGCGGGCCTCACCAGCAAACTTAGACGCGCAGCACAGCGCAGCGATGGCGCCTCTGTCTTTGCCTATTACGTCCATGACCCCGAACGCTACGGCGTGGTCGAGTTCGACGCCGAGGGCCGTGCGATTGGTATTGAAGAAAAACCTGATGCGCCGCGATCTCATTACGCTGTGACCGGCCTCTATTTTTACGACAACGACGTCATATCGGTGGCGAAGGGCATTACCCCATCGGCGCGCGGCGAACTTGAGATTACCGATGTGAATCGTCACTACCTTGAGAAGGGGTCATTAAATGTTGAGGTCATGGGTCAGGGGACGGCTTGGCTCGATACCGGCACGCATCAATCTCTGCTCGACGCGGGGAATTTCATCCGCGTCGTCGAGGAGAGACAGGGCCTGAAGGTTGCCTGCCTGGAAGAGATAGCCTACCGGATGGGTTACATCACGGCAGATGACGTATTGGCACTGGCGCGGCCACTTATCAAAAGCGGGTATGGCGCTTATCTCGAAACGATGGTCAACGAAGGTGGCCCGGTATTTGATGAAGATTGAATCGACGCCACTGACGGGGGTAACGCTGATCAGGCCAACCGTGCACGGCGACGACCGCGGCTTTTTTCTCGAAACCTGGCACGCCCAACGCTATTTAGAAGCAGGGGTCGGCCTTCCCTTTGTGCAAGACAACCATAGCCGGTCAAGCCAGGGTACTCTGCGCGGACTGCATCTACAGACTGAGAAGCCTCAGGGAAAGTTGGTGCGGGTCACTTCCGGGGCCGTTTTTGACGTGGTGGTCGATTGCCGGGCAGATTCGCCCAGCTGTGGCCGCTGGCATGGCGTGACGCTGACGGCAGAAGGGCGAGAGCAGCTGTGGGTGCCACCCGGCTGCGCGCATGGCTTCTATGCACTAACCAAATCGGCGGATTTACTCTACAAATGCACAGACTATTATCATCCCGAGAGCGAAATCTCGATGGCCTGGGATGATCCTGCCATCGGGATTAAGTGGCCAATCCCAGAAGGCGAAGCACCGCTGCTTTCTGCCAAGGATCGCTCAGGGATTCGATGGCAAGATTGCCCGCTGTACCAGGGTCTTGTCTAGCGCGAAGTGGCTGCCCGCTCGAGCAACGGCCGCCACCAGTCCTCATTGGCGAGGTACCAATCAACCGTTTTTGCCAAACCCGTCTCAAAGGTCTCGTTGGAAACGAAGCCCAGTGCCTGCTCAATTTTTGAGGCATCGATGGCATAGCGCCAGTCGTGCCCGGCGCGGTCCGTGACGAACTCGATCAGCGAATCACTGCGCTCGCCGCGCGCCTGCGGCGCATTGGGGAACCGTATCGCCAGCGCAGAGTCATTTGCGAAGCGCTCATCCATCACCCGGCACAGCAGGTCTACGATATCGAGATTCGCCCACTCGTTGTGACCGCCGATGTTATAAACCTCACCGGGCGTGCCGGCTTCCAGAATACGGGCGATGCCCCGCGCGTGATCCTCAACGAACAGCCAGTCGCGAATATTACTGCCATCGCCGTACACCGGGATCACGCCGCCATCGAGAATCCGCGTGAGGCACAGCGGAATCAGCTTCTCAGGAAAATGGTAGGGCCCGTAGTTGTTCGAGCAGTTACTCGTGGTGACCTGGAGGCCATAGGTGTGCTGGTAAGCGCGCACGAGATGGTCACTGCCCGCTTTACTGGCTGAGTAGGGCGAGTTCGGTTCGTAGCGCGTGGTCTCGGTGAAGGCAGGGTCTTCCGGCGCCAATGACCCGTAAACCTCATCAGTAGAGACGTGATGAAAGCGATGCTCGCGGCCTGACCCTGACAGCCAGGCGCTGTGGGCCGCCGCCAAAAGCGTGTGGGTGCCCTCAAGATTGGTGCGAATAAACGCATCAGGCCCGGTGATGGAGCGATCCACATGGCTCTCTGCGGCAAAGTGTACGATCGTGTCGATATTGTGATCCGCCATAACCCGTGCGACCAGATCCGCATTGCAAATATCGCCCTCGACAAAGTGAATACACTCGGCCTGCTCCAGAGGCTCAAGGCTCAGACGGTTACCCGCATAGGTCAGCGCATCCAGCACTACGACCGTGTCGTCCGGGTGTGCTTCGACCCAGTGGTAGACAAAGTTCGCGCCGATGAACCCCGCCCCGCCCGTGACCATCACTGACCGCGCCATCACACTGTTCCCTCAAGTTGCTGTTGTGACCGTAGCATGTCGCGCAACGCATCGCGCCATGGCTGTTGAGTCACGTTGAGAGCACTGCAGGTGTCGCTACAGTCGAGCACACTATAGGAGGGTCTCTGTGCTTTGGTCGGAAAAGCATCCGT
>CAXEVD010000319.1:0-3009 GCA_963999395.1 uncultured Halieaceae bacterium | reverse complement strand
GCTCGCCATTGTGCGCGGCTCGCACCGGGATAGTAAATTGTACAACGGTGCTGCTTACAAGAATCCTGACAACCCGACCGAACCGCTGTACCCGGACTCAGATCTCGAGCGATTGCCCGATATTGACGCCGACCTCTCTCGTGACCCTAGCGCCTGGGATTTGGTGTCATTCGACTGTGAACCTGGTGACGTAATCGTGTTTCATCCAGGGGCGATACATGGCGGGGCGCCGGTAGACGCGGTGACACCGGAGCGCCATACCCTAGCTCTGCGTTTCTTCGGTGACAATGCCGTATACAGTTCACTGCCGCATACCGACTATTATTTCATCAATGACCAGACGGACGGCGCGCCGTTCCGCTCCGACGTCCTTCCCCAAGTGTACTGAGTCATGAAGGCACGGGTTATTCGCACCTCAAAACGGCGTCTTCTTGGTCAACTACAATAGTCCATTTGCCTCGCATGATGGGGGGTTCAAAAGATTCCTGATACCGCCACTCATTGATTGATGAACTAGGATTAAAAAAGCCGAACTATTAACAGTTTAGTTAGCGGCTATTTACTTAAGCATGCTGGAAGAGCGCCTGGGTATCCGGACTGATCTGATAGAACATCAGCTATCGCATAGTGTTCGGGATGCAAAGGTTAGAGCCTATAATAGAACTCAATTTTTAAACCAGCGAGCCGAAATGATACAGGCCCGGGTGGATTATTTGTTTCAGCTCAAGGACGGTTATGCGGAAGTTGATGAAAAGGTCAGTATTTTTCGGAAGGAAGGTTGAGCTAGGGACTTACAGGCCCTGAGCAGCAGGCTTGGCCGCAAGCAACGGGAGATAGAGATGAAAAGACGAATATTTCTTCAAGCCCTAGGTTTATCTGCTATCGCGACGCGAGGCTATACGGCTAATGCCGATGCCGCCGCCCGATTTACTCATGGGGTTGCTAGCGGTGATCCCCTGAGCGATCGCGTCATTTTATGGACTCGTGTTATTCCTCAGAAAGCCAATGATACGTTGACGGTTTTTTGGCAGGTGGCTACGGATCAAGGCTTCGCTCGCGTGTTAGCCTCAGGTCAAACGACTGCCTCTGCAGACTCAGACTACACCGTTAAGGTAGACGCGACCGGCTTGCAGCCCGATCAACGTTACTTCTATCGCTTTAACGCGCGTGGTGTTAGCAGTGCTACTGGCACAACGAAGACTCTGCCCGATGGTCTGGCGACCAAATTCACCATGGGTGTCGCCTCCTGCTCCAACTTCCCCCAGGGTTTCTTCAACGCTTATCGGCATATGGCCGAAAGCGATCTGGATTTGGTACTTCATTTGGGCGACTACATTTACGAGTACCCCGAGGCAGGGTACGCAAATGACTACGCTCGGGAAGTGCTTAAACGCAATGTTGTGCCGCAACACGAGGTCATCGCCCTTGAAGACTACCGAATGCGTTATGGCCTTTATCGCACAGACCCCGATCTACAGGCACTGCATCAGCGCCACCCCTTTATCTGTGTTTGGGATGATCACGAACTGGCTAACAACACCTGGCGCGAGGGTGCCGAAAACCACAACGAAGGCGAAGGTGACTTTCATCAGCGTATCGCTGCGGCGCGGCAGGCCTACCACGAGTGGATGCCCATTCGCACAATTAACGAGGGAGTCCAGGGACCGATTTATCGTCGCTTTAAGATTGGAACCCTGGCAGACCTCATAATGCTAGATACACGTTTAGTAGGTAGGGATCGTGGGCTGGAGTACGCGACAGATATGCTATATGTACCTGCCTTAGAGGGCGAAGCGCCGATTGCTGATGTTGCTGCATTTAAAGACCAGCGCCTAAATGACCCGACTCGATCACTACTCGGCAAGGATCAAGAAGAGTGGCTTGATGATGCATTGCGCCAGAGCGTTGACCGGGGCGCAGTATGGCAAGTGCTTGGGCAACAGGTACTGATGGGCTCTGTTGGCATACCGACGGTCCCAACCGACGACTTAGCGGGGAGCGAGATGTCACAAGAGCGGCGTCAGTATATTTCCTTCATGCAAGCATTGGGCGCACAGGGCATGCCATTGAACCTAGACGCCTGGGATGGATATCCGCTATGTCGCGATCGTGTAAAAGCCATGCTCAGTAGAGATAAAACCAATCCAGTGGTACTGGCTGGGGATACTCACAATGCGTGGGCATTCAATTTGCGCGACCACGACGAACAGCCCTTGGGTGTTGAAATTGGCACGCCCGGTATCAGCAGCCCTGGTATGGAGAGTTATTTGCCGGTGCCTGCTGCTGATTTGGCCGCGGCGTTGAAAGAGGCAAGCCCTGAACTTTCAGCGGTGGATACTAGCCAGCGTGGGTGGTCTGAGATTTCTTTAACACCGCAATCAATGAGCAATCAATGGCATTTTGTTTCCACCATACTTGATCGACGCTATGAGGTTTCAAGCTCGGACCCCATGGTATGCCGTAAGGGTGCGAGGCGTTTCAGTTAGTGACAGCAAGGACCGGGAGCGTTATTGGTCTCACGATATGGACCGGAAGCTTTGGCAAAGAACCAAGTGGTTGAAAACCAAGGCTGCTATTAAAGATTAGGTGGTAGTGGAGGAGTTCTATGAATCTAATTATCGAGCCTGGCCGGAGACTTTTTGAAGCTGAAAGGGGGCTCCTTCAAGTGCCCCCTTTCAAATGATTAAGGAATTAACCCCCACGATTAATGTTCTGACCCCACCATAAGGATCGATCGCAATCTAGAACCTTCTCCCAATGTCGTGTTAAGGATTGACCCTGTGGACTAGTTCTGGAGAACTTATCTCGCTTCGCAAGAGTCTCGACTGAATCATGAACCCCATAGTAGTAAATGTCGTAGTCGAACTGACCTATAAAAGGTGTCGTTGAGAACCCGAGAAAATTTTCATAAACCTCAACGCCAGAAAAGGTCGACTGCAAATGGCGATCAAGATCTTCTATGTCCGCGTCGTTCCAACCTGGATTGATATGACAGGCAAAGGACTCGAT
>CAXEVD010000318.1:0-3011 GCA_963999395.1 uncultured Halieaceae bacterium | reverse complement strand
GAGTCGGAGCAGGCGGACTAATGCATTTTTATCTTGACCCCGGCGGCTCGTTGACCGGCCGCATTCGTGTCCCGGGAGACAAGTCGATGTCGCATCGGGCCATCATGCTGGGGTCGATAGCCGAGGGTCGCACCACTGTGAGTGGCTTTCTGGAGGGCGAGGACGCGCTGGCCACACTGTCAGCGTTCCGCGAGATGGGTGTGAAGATTACGGATCCGCAATCGGGTCGATTGACGATCGATGGCGCTGGTCTTCGCGGGTTGAAGCCGCCCACCCAGGTGATGGATGTCGGTAATTCGGGCACCAGCATCCGGTTGATGGCGGGCCTGCTTGCCGGGCAGTCCTTCGACAGCATCTTGACAGGTGATGAGTCGTTACTGCGGCGTCCCATGGCCAGAGTGATTACCCCGTTGTCGCAAATGGGGGCGCTCATCAGCTCACATGAGGGCTGCCCGCCCCTGGAAATTCAAGGGGGCCGTGCGCTGGGCGGTATTCACTACGATATGCCGGTGGCGAGCGCGCAGGTGAAGTCCAGCGTATTACTGGCGGGCTTGTTTGCCCAAGGCCGCACCAGCGTGACGGAGCCCGCGCCCACTCGGGATCACACCGAGCGCATGCTGACAGGATTTGGCTACGCCGTGGATCGTGATCAGGGGGTCATCAGTCTCGAGGGCGGAGGTTCACTCCGCGGCACAGACATCGATATTCCCGCCGATATTTCCTCCGCCGCCTTTTTTCTGGTGGGCGCCTCGATCGCGCCGGGCTCGGATCTGACGCTGGAACACGTCGGCATTAACCCGACCCGCGACGGTGTCATCACGATTTTGCGTGCGATGGGCGCCAACATCGAAGTGCTGAACGAGCGACAGGTCGGCGGGGAGCCGGTAGCCGACCTGCGTGTCCGCTATGCGCCCCTGAAAGGCATCGAGATCCCTGTCGAGGCCGTGCCGCTTGCGATCGACGAACTACCGGCCGTGCTGATTGCCGCAGCCTGCGCCGAGGGTGTCACCGTGCTGCAGGGCGCCGAGGAATTGCGGGTGAAGGAGAGTGATCGCATCGCCAGTATGGCCGAAGGGCTATCGCAACTGGGTATCGAGAACACGGTGCAACCGGACGGGATGGAGGTGGTCGGCGGCGATCTGTCAGGGGGCGTGATCACAACTCACCACGATCACCGTATCGCGATGAGCTTTTCCATAGCGGCGCTCAGAGCATCCGACCGCATTAAGGTCAGTGACTGTGCGCACGTGGCCACGTCCTTTCCCGGTTTTGCCGATTTGGCGTTGCAAACGGGTTTGCGCCTGGAGGTGGCCGAGGAATGACTGGCGCCGCGCCGGTGATTTGCATCGATGGTCCAAGCGGGGCGGGAAAGGGCACTCTCAGCCAGCGCCTTGCCACTGATCTGGGTTGGCATCTGCTGGATAGCGGAGCGCTCTATCGCGTGGTGGGTTTTGCCGGTCGGCTCGCGGCCGTCTCACTGGAGGACAGCGACGCCGTCTCCGGGATTGCCAGATCCCTCGATGTTGACTTTGAACCGACCGATGGCGGGGTGTCGGTGTGGCTGGCGGGTGAGGATGTGACGGTACACCTGCGCACCGAGGAGAGAGGCCGGGATGCCTCGACGGTGGCGGCATTACCGGCGGTGCGGGAAGCGCTCCTGTTAAGGCAGCAGGAACTGGCCAGACCGCCCGGGTTGATTGCCGACGGCCGGGACATGGGTACGGTCGTTTTCCCTCGGGCGCCGCTAAAAATCTTCCTGACTGCCAGCGCTGAGGCGCGCGCCGAGCGCCGTTTCCGTCAGTTGCAGGGCATGGGGGAGAGTGTTAGTCTCGCGCGCCTTCTGACTGACATACAGCAGCGAGACGCCCGGGATCAGTCCCGCACCGTGTCTCCACTGGTGCCGGCAGAGGACGCCATCATCATTGACAGCACCGCGCTGTCCGCTGATGAGGTTTTGCAGGCAGCTCGCGACTTAGCAGCTGCCCGCAATTTATAGCGCGACGCATCGGAGTCACGGCTGGACCCCGCCGAAGCGTCAAGACCATCAACCCGGCTGGGTCTGGAAGCCGGCAGGAGTGATCTCACTCCGCAATGCAGGAATAGCATCATGAGCGAATCCTTCGCTGAACTCTTTGAAGAAAGCCTCCAAACCGTCGATATGGAACCCGGATCAATTGTCACGGGTGTCGTGATCGATATTGATAACGAGTGGGTCACCGTCCACGCCGGTTTGAAGTCAGAAGGGGTTATTCCCCTGGATCAATTTACCAATGCCAACGGTGAGTGCAGTCTCAGCGTGGGTGATGAAGTACAGGTGGCGCTGGAGACCGTCGAGGACGGTTTCGGAGAGACCAAGCTTTCCCGTGAGAAAGCCAAGCGCGCAGAAGCCTGGAAAGGCCTTGAGGCAGCGCACGTCGCCGACGAAGTGGTGATGGGCGTGATCAATGGCAAGGTCAAGGGTGGCTTCACCGTTGACATCGACTCTATTCGCGCATTCTTGCCCGGTTCGCTGATCGACGTGCGTCCCATCCGGGAGACCACGCACCTTGAGGGCAAAGAGCTCGAATTCAAAGTCATCAAGCTCGATCAGAAGCGCAACAACGTGGTTGTCTCGCGCCGCGCGGTAATGGAATCGGCCAACAGTGCCGAGCGCGAGGAACTGCTGCAAAACTTGCAAGAAGGACAGTCCGTGAAGGGCGTGGTCAAGAACCTTACCGATTACGGTGCGTTTGTAGACCTCGGCGGTGTCGACGGGCTGTTGCACATCACCGATATGGCCTGGAAGCGCATCAAGCACCCGAGCGAGATCGTGGAAGTCGGACAGGAAATGGATGTCAAAATCCTCAAGTTCGACCGCGAGCGCAACCGCGTGTCGCTGGGCCTCAAGCAGCTGGGCGAGGATCCGTGGGTACAAATCACCGGCCGCTATCCCGAGGGTAGCCGTGTTGTCGCCAAGGTCACCAACCTCACCGATTATGGTTGCTTTGCCGAAATCAAGAAGGGTGTCGAGG
>CAXEVD010000317.1:0-3021 GCA_963999395.1 uncultured Halieaceae bacterium | reverse complement strand
TCGGTGTTTGCGGTCTGCGCGCGCTGATCATTAATGACGGCGGGGTCAGTGGTCCCAGCATCGATGTGAGTGACCGTTTGTGAATATCAGCCTCACCTTCAGGCCGTCCTTTACAGATTGATAGGCCTTTTTAGACATAAGCCGCGGGGAGTGCATCCTTTGACCAGGTTGTTGTCCGGTTGCCGTCGAGTTTTACATACTAAACGTCACCGATCAGTCACAAAACGTGGTCACAATGCTCAATCATCAGCCATCGCCCCGCGCCAGCTAGAACCCAACCAGCAATTACTTGAGAGAGAACCCCCATGCCCACACCCCTTCGCCGCCGTTGTTTACTTCAAGCCACCGGTGCTTCCTTGGGCGCGCTCTCATTGCGTGGCTTTGCCATCGACAAACCTGGCGCCGTGCATTTTACCCACGGCATCGCCAGCGGTGACCCGTTGGCCGATCGCGTGATCCTGTGGACGCGCGTATTACCGAGTAGCGGCAATACAGAGGCAGTGCCCTGCACCTGGCAGGTGGCTACCGACGACTCCTTTGAGACCATTATCGCTGGCGGCGAAGCGACCGCCCGCGCCGAGCGCGATTACACCGTGAAAGTCGACGCCGCGGGTCTGGCCCCCGGCCAAAGCTACTGCTACCGCTTTATCGCCCACGGCGTCACCTCACCTATCGGCTGCACCCAAACCTTGCCTGTGGGCGCGGTGAGCGAGTTCAAGATGGCGGTGGCGTCGTGCTCGAATTACCCGCAGGGGTTCTTTCACGCTTACCGCGACATCGCCGAGTCTGAAGTTGATGTGGTGCTGCACCTTGGCGACTACCTGTACGAGTACCATCTGGGCCGTTACTCAAACCCCATTGCAGAAAACCAGTTTGGCCGCAAGGTCGAGCCCGAGCACGAGATTCTGGTGCTCGAGGACTATCGCATGCGCCACGGCCTGTACCGCACCGACCCGGACCTCCTCGCCGCTCACGCCGCGCACCCGTGGGTCACGGTGTGGGATGATCACGAGCTCGCCAACAACACCTGGCAGACAGGGGCCGAGAACCACAATGAAGGCGAGGGTGATTTCTCTCAGCGTATTCAGGCCGCCCGGCAGGCCTACCACGAGTGGATGCCCATCCGCACCGGGCTCGAGGGCGATCAGGGGGTGATCTATCGCGCGTTTCAGATCGGTGACCTTGCCGACCTCATCATGCTCGACACACGCCTCGTGGGCCGCGACGAGCAGCTCGATTACCGCAAAGGCATTGAGCGGGCCGGCAGCATTGAGGCGTTTCTCAAAAATGATCTCTACAACCCAGAGCGGCAAATGCTGGGTAAAGAACAGGAAGCGTGGCTGCAGCAAGCTCTGCAACGCAGCAAAGCCCGCGGTGCCACCTGGCAGGTACTGGGCCAGCAGGTGCTTATGGGCAAGCTCAATATCCCGGTCATCCCGCCCGAGGAGGTTGCGAAGCTTGAGCTTTCGGAGTTCGCCCGACCGCGATTCGAACAGGCCCAGCAGATGGCGCCTTATGGCCTGCCCTCCAACCTCGACGCCTGGGACGGCTACCCCGCCGCCCGGGAGCGACTGTTCGCCATGCTCAGCGCTCACGCCACCAACCCGATCTCCCTAGCCGGCGATACCCACAATGCCTGGGCGTTTAGCCTGACCAACGCGCAGGGCGAGGCTGTGGGGGTAGAGTGGGGCACGCCTGGGGTTTCCAGCCCCGGGCTTGAGAGCTACGTGCCGTTACCCCCTGGGCAGATGCAGGCGCTACTCAAGGGCGCCAGCCCCGAGCTGGTGGCCTGTGACACCTCCCAGCGGGGTTGGACTCAAGTGACGCTCACCCCCGAGTCGGCCACCGTCCAGTGGCGATTTGTGTCCTCGGTGGTGGAGCCCACTTATCAAGTGAGTGCCGGTGAACCATTAGTGGCGGAGCGCGATATGCGGCGACTGACCTGATTCACCCACCCGGCCTCCCGCTGTTTTACGGCGGGGGCGCTTTCGCGGTCCGGGTTTGCGGTGAAAGCTGAAATTTTCCGCTCTTCAAGAACCCGCTTAAACAAATCGCCCAAACCCGCCTCGGCGGTTTTCATTTAAGTTTTTTATTGGCCCGAGTTATAACAACCGCTTTCTTGCAATTGAGGCCTGTGCTCAAATCTGCGCCATGAGCGACGTACTTCAACTACTGATTGTCGCCGCCGACTCGGCGCCCTGGACCGATGCGGTGATGGCGCTGGCATCACCGCACCGTCGTACAGTGGTCGTTGCGCCTGATGCCGAGATCAAGACCTCCTCGGTGGAAGTCTTGGTGGGTGCCCCTCCAGATCTGGCCGCCATCATTCCGCGCTGCCCCCAACTCCGCTGGGTGCAGAGCACCTGGGCGGGTATTGATGCGATCGCCCACTTTGCCAGTGAAACGCTACAGATCACGCCGCTGAAAGGCGTGTTCGGCCCCGCCATGACCGAGTACGTGATAGGGTGGCTGCTGGCGATAGAGCGCGATGTGATCAGCCGTGCATCGCATACTCAATGGACGCCTTCACTTGAGCCCCGCATCACAGGCAAACGCCTTGGGATTATGGGTGCCGGCGGTATCGGCGCCGCCATTGCCCTCGCGGCGAAGCCTTTTGGGTTAGAGGTCATTGGACTCAATTCCGATGGCCGCGCCGTGGAGGGCTTTGCCGCTTGCTACCCGAGTGCAGACCGACTGGTCTTCGCAGAAGGGATCGATTATCTGGTCAGCGTGCTGCCTCAAACGGCGCAGACGGATAACCTGATTGATCACGACGTGTTCATGCGGCTCAACCTGGAGGCGATAGTGATCAATGCTGGCAGAGGGAATGCCGTGGTGGAAGCAGACCTGATCGCGTCACTGAATGCGGGCCACCTGAGAGCGGCGGTGCTCGATGTTTTTCGGGTCGAGCCCTTACCCCCGGATGATCCACTCTGGTCAACGCCCGGGGTGCACATTACCTCTCACACCGCGGGCCCCACGCCTGATGAGGCTGTCGCCGAGGTGTTTGAACGCAATCTC
>CAXEVD010000316.1:0-3021 GCA_963999395.1 uncultured Halieaceae bacterium | reverse complement strand
TCGATATCAATCATGGCGCCTGTGACCCACTCAGCGCAGATCAGGTAAGCCATGGCTTCAGCAATTTCTTCTGTGGTGCCGATGCGGCCCAAAGCGTGCAAGTCTGACATTCCCTCCAGTCTTTGCAACGCCGTTTCGTCGTCCATGAGGCCAGCACGTTGGTTGATTTCCGTGAACACCGCGCCGGGTAGCAGGCAGTTCACGCGAATTTTCTGTTCGCCAAGCTCGGCGGCGAGCACGCGGGTCAGGCCTTGCACGGCCGCTTTTGTTGCGGCATAGGGTGAGGCGCCGGGGAAAGCGCGGCGGGTGTGGATAGACCCGACGAACACCACGGCACCTTGCTGTCGCGCAAGGCTCGGCGTGCAAAGGCCAGTCAGCATCATGGCTGCGATCACATTGGTGTGAAACACCTCCTGCAGGGCGGTTTCATCCAGTTCAGTGATGGCGCCTCGATACATGTTGCCCGCGCTGTTGATCAGGGCGTCGAGTTGGCCACCGTGATCGATGGTTGCCTCGAGCAATTTTTGGCGATCAGCCGCCACGGTGATATCGGCTGTGACGCCGCGACAAGCGTCACCTAACTCAGTAGCCGCAGCTTGAATCTTGTCTTCCCGTCGACCGCATATCGTGACCTTTGCGCCACGCCCAATGCAGTAACGCGCCGTACCCAATCCGATACCCGAGCCGCCGCCGGTGACCAATATCGACATGCTTTCGAGAGATTTCATTGCATATCAGCCTGGTCTAGTGCCCAGCTCACCGTTTCACGGAGTAGCTGAGCGTGAGCGGGGTGAGACAGCGATTCCCTATCGTGGCCCAGCGCGTCGTAGATTACGCGGCCAGCACCTACCCTATAGGACCAAACGATAGGCTGCGATGTCGGCATGGCGGCACAGCGGCCATGGGCCAGTACTTGAGCGCCCGGTTCAAGCAGTAAATCGGTGTAGAGTTCATCGTGGACTTCAAAAGAGGGCAAATCTGCCAGTGCATTATCTTTATCTGGCACGACAGACACGGTCTCGGGTTGGGGGTGCCAGCTGGTGCCCCACACCCAACGGCCGCCCAACAGCGAGCCCCACTCTGGCCAGTCCGAGAAGCAAATACTTGCGGTATGCAGGCCGAGGAGCGCGCCACCTGCATGCAGGTGCGCCTCAATGGCCATTCGGGTTTTGATTGGAGGTGAGTAAGCCTCCGTCTCGCGATAGGGGTCGTATTTCTCGCCAATCATCTCCCAGCGCAGTGCATTGATGGTCAGCAGGTCCACCGGATTGTCAGCGAGGCTGGCGATGCCCGCGTCGAGGTCGGCTTCGATACGCGATTCAATACCCATCGGCGCCAATACGGTTGCAAGCGCTTTAGCTGTAGCGTGAAAGTCGTGGAAGATGCCGCCCACGAGAATCAGATTTTGGCGAGTCGTTGTCATTCGCGGGGGAGGTGGGCCATGACGCTGGTGGAGACACCGCCATCCACCACCAGTTCGTGGCCGGAAATGTATTTCGCGCCTTCGGAGTCGAGAAAGAGCACGGCTTCCGCAATGTCTGCTGCTTCGCCTAAGGCGCGCAGTGGTACGCCACCGCCTCTCACCGCCCGTACTTTCGGGTTCTCAAAAATTGGTTTGGACATGCCTGCGTCGATCATGCCAGGCGCAATGGCGTTCACGCGGATCCCCTTCGGACCCCATTCAATTGCCATGGCCTGAGTCATGTTGGCCATCGCAGCCTTGGTCGGGCCGTACATGCCCACTCCGGGGGCGGGGTGAATGCCATTGATAGACGTAAAGTTGATGATATGGCCCGAGCCTCGCTCCATCATGGCCGGCGCGATCTCCCGGGCACAGAAGCAGCTCCCCAGCAGATTCACCTTGACCACGTCGATATAGTCTTGCGCCGACTGCTCTTCCATCGCGCCAAAGCGCACTATGCCCGCATTGTTCACAAGCAGATCGGGTGTCTCGCCGAAGGCCTCGAAGGCGGCTGCAATTTGCTCCGGGGAAGTGACATCGGCTTCTATGCCCACCGCGTTTTCGATCTCGGATGCAGTCTGTGCCGCGCGCTCGGCACCCAAATCGAAAATGCCGATGCGATAGCCGGCCTCACTCAGGCGGCGGGCGACGTCGGCGCCCAATCCGGCGGCTCCACCGGTAATCACTGCTGTTCTCATGTTGGTCTCGCTTTTTATACGTTTTGGTGACAGAGGTGACGGTTTATTTTTTGAACGGTCCCAAGCCGCTGTTCCTAGTGGACGCCGCCGCCAATGAGAAAGGTACTGGTATCCATGGAGCTGGCCCGCTGCTGCATGGCCTAAGAGTTGAGTCCCATCGACTGCACCAACTCCTTGGTCAGAATGCGCTCCGAATATTCGCTGACCCGCCAGCCGGGCAATTGCCAATCTTTGGGCAGGGGGGTGCTGGTGTCGATCAACTGGCCGTCTTTGATGATGTGGCGGAACCGGTCGGCGTCTCCGAGCTGGGTAATGTGGGTCTCGGGCTCGCCATCAAAAATCAGGATGTCGGCAAGATAATCTGGTTTGATGCAGCCCAGCTCGCCTTCCAGCTTGAGCGCCCGGGCGCCTTGTTCGGTGGCGCTGTTAATCGCCTGCAAGGGCGTCATACCCAGATCTTCGACAAAAACCTGAAGCTCGCGGTAGTGCCAGTCACCGTAAGGCGTCAGACTGAAGCCGCTCTCGCTGCCGGTCGCGAGCGGCACGCCGGCGTCAAAGGCCGCGCGCAGGGTCCCGACGCTCTCGGTGATTTCAGCACGAAAGACCTCTCTAAGGTTCTCATCGGAACCGATTGCGGCACCAAAGTCTGCCAAGTTGGCTTGAAAGGTGAAGGTGGGCACCAACGGCACTTTGCGATCGACGACAGCTTTTAATGCCTCGTCATCCATATAGGTGGCGTGCAGGATCATGTCGAAGCCTGCGATGGCGGCGTCACGGGTACTGATGGCGTTGCGACAGTGCCCGACCACCGGGATACCAAATTGGTGTGCGGTATCACAGACGAGCTTCAGTTCGTCCAGC
>CAXEVD010000315.1:0-3045 GCA_963999395.1 uncultured Halieaceae bacterium | reverse complement strand
GGTGGCGCGCTTGGCGAGTTCGCCGAGCATGGCTTCGGAGTCGACCAGATTCTTCGGGCAGCCGAGGCGCTCGGGCATCCCGAGCGCGGCGCCCATATCCATGTCCACAAACGCATCCCACAAGGCGGTGGGCTGGGGGGCGGCAGCTCTAATGCGGCGACCACCTTGCTGGCCCTCAATCGATTGTGGGAGCTCGGGCTGGAGCAGGGCGCGCTGCAGCGGTTGGCGACACCGCTAGGCGCCGACGTGCCGGTTTTTGTGATGGGTCAGAGCGCCTGGGCAGAGGGGGTTGGTGAGGTGCTTTCCGCCCTCGCTTTACCGAAGCGATGGTTCGTTATTGCGCAGCCGGATTGCACCGTCAGTACTGCCGAAATCTTCGCCGATCCCGCGTTGACACGTCACACCCCGCCCATTACAGTGCAGGCCTTTTTTTCAGGGGCTGGCCACAACGATCTGCAGGACGTTGTGTTGCCGCGTTACCCTGAGGTTCAGCAAGCGTGGGAATGGCTTCATCAGCACTCCCCGACGGCAAGAATGACTGGCAGCGGCGCCTGCGTTTTTGCCACGCTGGAGACAGAGGAATCAGCGCGCCAGATTGCGGCCGAGGCCCCAGACGGGCTGAGGGTTATTGTGGCCGAGGGCGTGGACCGACTCCCCGAAATGCGGGTAGTTGAATAAAGGGCTTGTTGGGGCGTCGCCAAGTGGCAAGGCAGCGGGTTTTGATCCCGCCATTCGGAGGTTCGAATCCTCCCGCCCCAGCCATCTTTCAAAGGGTGAGGTAAAAGAATGTCATCGAAAATGATGGTGTTTACAGGCAACGCCAACCCTGCGCTCGCGCGCAAGGTTGCGGACCGGCTTTACCTTGCAATCGGCAACGCGGCGGTCAGCAAGTTCTCCGATGGTGAGATCACCGTTGAGTTAAATGAGAACGTGCGCGGCAAAGACGTGTTCGTACTGCAAAGCACCTGCCACCCGACCAATGACAATATTATCGAGCTATTGCTCATCATCGACGCCCTGCGCCGGGCCTCGGCGGGTCGCATAACAGCGGTGGTGCCCTACTTTGGCTACGCGCGTCAGGACCGACGTGTGCGCTCCGCTCGGGTGCCGATTTCCGCCAAAGTGGTTGCCGATACCATGGTGGGCGTGGGTGTAGACCGGGTACTCACCGTCGACCTGCACGCCGAGCAGATTCAGGGCTTCTTTACCGTACCAGTAGACAACGTCTACGCCTCTTCGATTCTCAATGCCGATATTGTGCGCTGCGATTACGAGAACCTTATAGTCGTGTCTCCAGATATCGGCGGCGTGGTGAGAGCCCGGGCAATCGCCAAGCAGTTGGACGATGCCGACCTGGCCATCATCGACAAGCGGCGTCCGCGCGCGAACGAAGCCGAAGTCATGAACCTGATCGGAGACGTAGAGGGCCGCACCGCCATTCTGGTTGACGACATGGTCGATACGGCTGGCACGCTGTGCACCGCGGCCAACGCACTCAAAGAACGTGGCGCGCTAAAAGTGGTGTCTTATTGCACACATGCCGTCTTATCGGGCAAAGCCCTTGAGAACATCAAAAATTCGCAGCTCGACGAATTGGTCGTCACAGACACGATTCCACTGTCGAGTGAGGCGCTGGCCGTCGGCAAAATCCGGCAGCTAACGATTGCTGACTTACTGGCGGAGTCGATTCGCCGCGTCAGCAACGAGGAATCCATTAGCGCACTGTTTGATTTGTCTTAAGCAGTGTTTTACCCACCCACCACCGCGTCGGTCGCAGACAAAGTGGTGCTAGAAAAGGAGCCAGACCATGTCTGACTTTATTGTTGTTGCAGAGGCGCGAGCCGACGCGGGGAAAGGTGCGAGCCGCCGCCTGCGTCGCCTCGAGGGCAAAATGCCCGCCGTCATTTATGGGGCCAATAAGCCCGCCCAAAGTCTCACGCTGATCCGCAAGGATTTCGAGCACATGTTGGAAAACGAAGCCTGCTTCAGTTCCATTCTCGAAGTGCAGGTCGGTGGTGAATCGGAAAACGCCATCATCAAAGATATCCAGCGTCACCCGGCAAAAGGCTTTCCCATGCACGCCGACTTCCTTCGCATCCGCATGGATCAGGCGATCAAGGTGAATGTGCCGCTGCACTTCATAAACGAAGAGCAGTGCGCTGGGGTCAAGCTCGAAGGCGGCATGATCCAGAAGCAGGCGACGGACATCGAAATCCAGTGTCTGCCCAAGGATCTGCCGGAATATCTCGAAGTTGATATGCTCGAAGTCGAAATGGGCCAGATCGTCCACTTGTCTGATATCACCCTTCCCGAGGGCGTGACCTCTACCACGCTGGAGCAAGGTGAAGAGTACGACCTCACGATTGCTTCTGTCGTCGCTCCAAGAGCTGCGAAAGAGGAAGAAGAGGAAGTTGTCGACGCGGAAGCAGATGGCGAAGGCGATGGCGATTCAGGTGATGGCGCTGAGGCGGCATCCTCTGATGATGCCGGAGAAGGCAGCGAGGACTGATTAGGCCTTGTCTGCCATCCGACTCATCGTCGGGCTTGGCAATCCCGGCACGCAATACGAAGGCACTCGGCATAATGCCGGTGCCTTTTTTGTACGCCGTCTTGCCGCGCGATGCGGGCTAACACTAGTCGCTGACCGCAACGCACTGGGTGAGTCAGCGCGCGGCTCAGTCGCTGGGCACGACCTGCGGCTGTTGATTCCCGAGACCTTCATGAACGAAAGTGGCCGATCGGTCGCCGCCATGGCTCGCTACTACCGCATCGAGCCCGATGCAATTCTGATTGCCCACGACGAACTGGATATCCCGCCAGGCGAGTCCCGATTCAAGTACGACGGCGGCCACGGTGGGCATAACGGTCTCAGGGATATCATGCCTGCACTGGGCGGCCACCGCGACTTCTGGCGATTGCGCATTGGCATCGGCCACCCCGGCTCAGCCAAAAAAGTGTCTGGCTGGGTACTCAGCAAGGCCTCCGCCTCTGATCAGGCCGCAATTGATGCCAGCACTGAGTCAGCTATCAATGCGTTACCACTGC
>CAXEVD010000314.1:0-3053 GCA_963999395.1 uncultured Halieaceae bacterium | reverse complement strand
CAACTCGGAATGCACCAATACCCGCAAGCTATTGAGGAATGGCGAGGCTGCGCCCCCCAAGATGGATCCTGTGCCCATGCCAGAGCTCAAGTGTGTGAAGGTAGAAGATCACTACGTGTTGCGAGACGGAGCCTCGGGCATATTCCTCGCGGCGAGTCAGTTTCCCAGGCACCGAGAAACTCGACCACCCTTTGTCGACGAGTTGCTGCCGCATCAGGCCGAGATCGATCCCAAGTATCACTATCTGTTTGACGCGCCGCGTGTCGATGACCAAGGTAACCGCAGTCAGATTCGCTACAGCCGGAAAACGAAAGAGCAGTATGTGATGTCGGAGCGTGACGGTAAGCCCAGTGGCTGGCGCGCAATGTTCAATGACGGCAAGTGGGTTGAAGAGGGCACCGCGAAAAAGCCCAAGGCCAAAAGAAAGGCCAAGCCCAAGGCCAAAGCGAAAGCCAAGCCCGCAGATGAGGCAGCCGATTGAGCCACCCTCTGGCTTACGCCAATCAAAGCCTGTACCACGCCAATATTTTGTTGTCGGGCTGGCGCGCCGAGCTGGAGCGAGGCAGTGCCC
Source organism: uncultured Halieaceae bacterium (assembly GCA_963999395.1). Classification (GTDB taxonomy): domain Bacteria; phylum Pseudomonadota; class Gammaproteobacteria; order Pseudomonadales; family Halieaceae; genus Luminiphilus. Next base: position 2,482 of record CAXEVD010000314.1, on the reverse strand, counting down.
CGCAAAACCAAGTGAATCAGGCCTATGCCAGCCCGGTGCAGACCCAGCTTCTGGATGGCTACGGCTGGTTGCTACTCGCCGTCTGTCGCATTCGACAACTCCCTGAAAGCCCGCCGCGCTCGGTGAGCGATTTGCCGCCGCTACCGGCTGGCCTGGTGCGCCCCGCCGAGGTGGAAGCCTGCGCGCAGTTGGAGCAGAGCGGTTGGGTCGCGGCGCTGAAGGCCCCCATTTCGGACAGCCCTGTGGTGCGGCACTCGGACAGCCTCGCGGTTGAGACGGGGGTCGATCTGGCGCAATTCGAAGACTGGGCAGAGCAGCTGGCTGGCCTGGCGGAGACGGTGGCTGACGCCATTGATGAGTCCTGACAGTCGGCCTCTCGGTGCGCGAGTGGCAGATGCCCGCTCAGAGTGTTACCGTGGACTATCACTGGTTGCGGTGTGTGCCAGTGACTCTTCTAAAGAGAGAGGTTATTGAGTGTCTACATCCTTACTTGAAATCGTGGATCTGGGTGATGGTGAAGTGGTGCTGCGGCGCGTCGAGGGTGACTCCGAGCCGCTGGTGAGCATCCAGTTTTCCGATGAGGCGAATGCGTACCTCATGGGCAACAACCTGGAAATTGCCAAGGTCATGATTCAGGCTGGTATTGAAGCGGCGGCGCAGTTGGCTGAGGTCAACAATCTGGAAGTCGAGACCGCGGAAATGTCAGAGACCCGCACGCTGCACTAACCCTGTAGCGCGCTGACACAGCGGGACAATCGTTCCCGCCTCCCACTTCGGGGGCCCACTCAGGATGCCTCGGCCTGACCTCCCCCCCTCAAAAAATCGCGGTAACTGCCTGTTTGCACTCGGGTTGAAATAGGGTGGGGCGTTAACTTTGCTGGCGAATAATGCCGACGCTAATGCCCTCAATGGCGCATTCGTTGCTGCGCAGGTCCACCACGATGGGCTCAAAGTCGGCATTTTCCGGCAGTAACTTCAGGATGTGCTGCCCGGGCCGCTTTAGCCGCTTGACGGTGACTTCGTCCTCAATACGCGCGACCACAATCTGGCCGTCTCGCGCCGTTGGGGTGCTGTGCACCGCCAGCAGGTCCCCGTCGAGGATGCCCACGTCTTTCATGCTGTCACCGGTCACCCGCAGCAGATAATCCGCTTGCGGCGAAAAGAAGCCCGGGGACAGTTCGCAGTAGTCCTCTATGTGCTCCGTGGCGAGTACCGGGGAGCCCGCTGCCACTCGCCCCACAATGGGCAGGCCCGAGCTTTCGGTCAGCCGAATGCCCCGTGACGCGCCCGCAATCATCTCGATCGCGCCTTTCCGGGCCAGAGCCCGCAGATGCTCCTCGGCGGCGTTGGCGGACTTGAAGCCCAGTTCGCGGGCGATATCGGCCCGGGTAGGCGGGTAGCCTGTATCGGCAACGTACTGCCTGATCACGTTGAGCACTTGTTCCTGTCGCGCGGTGAGCTTCATGTGCGAGTCTCCGTATGAGATGTGCTGATGATATATACAGACTGTGTATTTGTACAGCTTCAAGACAGTGCGGCGCTGAGGTTGCGGTAGGATAGAGCCTGTATCCCGACGGAAGTCTTTGCGATGGTGTTTTTGGAAGAGTTGCTCACACCCCTGGCGAGCTTGTTGCATGTCCCTGTTGGCGTGCTGGTCTTTGTGTCGCTGATGGTCATGGGCGTGTTCGGGCACTACGCGATATATCGCATCGTACGCAGGCTGACCACAGCCGCCGATCGCACCGAAACCCAGTGGGACGATATGGTGCTGTACGCCATCTTCCCGCCCATTCAATGGGTGATGTGGGTGGTGCTCGGCTTGCTGTCACTCAGCCTTTTCCCGGTGCTCGATGGTATCCGCGAAGCGCTGCTGCGGTTGTCTGACACGGCTTTGCTGACGCTGTTCGGGTGGCTGGCGCATCGCTTGAGTCGCGGTATTGAGGAGGAGCTACTCGCCGAGCACCGCGGTGCGCTGGCCTCTAGTGACCGCGCAACGATCAGCGCGGTCGCGCGATTAAGCCGCATCGCGCTGTGGGTGGTGGCCGGCATCATGATCCTGCAGTCCCTCGGCGTGTCCGTGTCGGGCCTGCTCGCCTTTGGCGGTTTCGGGGGTATTGCGGTCGGTTTTGCGGCGCGGGATCTGTTGGCCAATTTTTTGGGTGGCCTCAGTATTTTTCTGGATCGTCCCTTCGCGGTCGGTGATTGGATCCGATCCCCCGACCGGGAGATCGAAGGCACCGTGGAGGATGTGGGCTGGCGGGTGACCCGCATCCGCACCTTTGACCAGCGACCCCTCTATGTGCCGAACTCGGTGTTCTCAACCGTCGCGCTAGAGAATCCGTCGCGCATGTTGAACCGGCGCATCTACGAGACCATCGGCATCCGCTACGACGATGCTGACGCCATGGAGCAGGTGGTGGCGGATGTTAAAGAGATGCTGCTGGCGCACGACGATATCGACAAGGGCAAGACGCTGATGGTC
>CAXEVD010000313.1:0-3079 GCA_963999395.1 uncultured Halieaceae bacterium | reverse complement strand
TGACACGAGGCGGTGGCACTATCACCGCAACAGGTGAGATGGGGGAGGACGGCCGTGTATATACAACTTACACATTAACGGCTGATCCCAGTGGCATGTCAGGGTCAGTGTTAGGTGAGGGTCGAGGGGCTCTGCAAGATGGAAATTTTATTTCTGGCTCTGGACCTGGAGCTTACTACCGCGATGGAACTAAGTTCACGATGCACATTTTCTTCAAAATCAGTGATGGCACTCAGAACCTAGACAAAATTGTATTCGATGCCTTCACCGGGGAATTAACTCACGATGTTTATGTCGTAAAGTGATCCTCGATCACCCCGACAATATCGATGTGAATCTTTATATTAATTTATTTATGACCACTAAACCGAGCAAGTCGGGATAGCTTCTTCAGGTGGACTAGTGGCCGTTGCGATTGTGATGGTTACCGCCCAGATACATTAGGGGGTGGAATTGGCCTGCTTCCTTTTCGGCGTTATGGGAACCCGAAAGCGCGGTCAGAATTTATTCTCTGGTCTCAGCTCACAGTCGAAGCGGTCTGTCCGTCTTGCCACAGTATCGATACGCCTCATTCGGCCCGTGGCGCGGTCTATGGTGTCAGTGCCTGTCATCTGGCCTTTTCCCCCATAGATATTCTTTTGCAGGCTCAGATCGTCGCTGTAGTGCCAGAGCCGATAATTCTTTGGCTACCCTAGGCATTTGAGGGCATTCTGTCGGCAATTCGCATTTTATATACCAACCTATATACCAACGAGCATTAGATTGGAATGTAGAGATTTAGAGGTGGCTAGACAACGGGGACGCTTGTTTTGTTGTGAATGCTGGCTTTCAGCTGAGTCTGCCAGTTGAGCGTAGATAAACTTGGAGAGGCTTAGAATATTAGTTGGTGCCCAGGGGCGGAATCGAACCACCGACACGAGGATTTTCAATCCACTGCTCTACCAACTGAGCTACCTGGGCAAAAGAGGGGCATACAGCGTGAAGGCCGCGTATTAAACCCGCGCACCCTCCACAGGTCAAGTAATGCAAGGCCTTGTGTCAGGCCGGTATCGGCCGGGTCGGATCTTCTGCGGGAATGCCGCCAGTGTCGGGCTCTGCCGATTGATGATCCGAGGCCAGCAGTGCGTAGATTGCCGGCAACAACACCAGCGTGAACAGCGTGCCGATCAGCATGCCGATCACCAGAATAAAGCCGATGCTGTTGCGCGCCTCGGCCCCGGCGCCTTCAACCAATACCAACGGGCAGTGACCAAACACAGTGGCACCGGTGGTCATGAGGACGGGCCTGAGCCGGTAAAGTGAACCCGCTCTGATCGCCTGCAATTTGTTCATTCCCAGTGCTTGCGCTTGGTTGGCGAACTCCACAATCAGGATGGCGTTTTTGGAGATGAGCCCCACCAGTGTGATCAGCCCCACCTGAGAGTAGATATTGATGGTAGTAAAGCCGGTAAAGGTGATTACCATCGCGGCAAAGAGTGCCAGCGGTGCCGAGCCAAGCAAAATAATGAGTGGGTCACGGAAGCTGTCGAACTGCAGCGCCAGCACCAGGAACACCATGACCAAGGAGAGTCCCAGAACGTTGATCATGGTATTCCCCTCGCGCCGTATTTCTCGGGACTCGCCGGTGTAGTCCAGCACATATCCCGGCGGCAGCAGCTCGTCGGCCAGCTCTTCCACATAGGTCAGCGCTTGTTCTTTGGTGTAGCCGGGAATCACGCCACCAAAGAGCTTGAAGCTACTCTTTTGCTGAAAACGGGTGAGCGCACGGAGTTCGGTATTGCGCTGCAATACTGCGAAGGTACCGAAGGGCACCTGCTCTCCAGAGGGCAGCACCACGGGCGTGTCCAGTAGCGCCTCAGGCGAGAACTTGAAGGCCTGTTGTAGCTGGGGGATCACCCGGTAGGCCCGACCCCGTTCGTCATACCGCGTGACGTAGCCCTCGGAGACAAAGAGGTCCATCTGAGAGGTCAGATCCGCCAAAGTCATGCCCAGGTCCGACATGCGGTCCTTGTCCAATTGATATTCCACCGCCAGCAAATCCATCTTGAGACCGCTCTCAAAGAAGTAGAACAGCCCCGAGCTCATCGCCCGTTCTGCCACGGCGTTGGCAACCTCACCCATGTTGTCTAGGGAGTCGCTGGAGGTGACGACCACTTCGAGATCGTACTGACCCGCGGTGGGCAACGAGGGCTGCGCCGAGGGGAATGCGGTGACGGTAGGCACGGCCTTGAGTCGCTCACTCATGGAAGGTAGCAGCTCATGGGTGGTGACATCCCGCTCATCCGGCGAGACAAATTCCTGACCGCCAAACCCTAATCCAGGATTAATGCTTTGCCAGATATAGGTAGCGGTGGGTTCCGAGAGCATGACGTCGACTGCGTCGACAAAGCCGCCTACCGTCTCCTCCATGGAAGCTTCTGGCGCGGCCTCCACGATCAAAGAGATGCTGCTGGTATCCTCAACCGGCGAGAGTTCTTTCAATGAGAACAGGTAGAGCGGGATGACCAGTAGGGATAAAAACAGCCCCCCTGTAACCAGCTGCCATCGCCAACGCAGCGAAAAATCGACCACGTCGCCATACCTTTTTGCAATGCGCTCGAAGCGGTCATTGACCCATAGTGTCATGCGGGTTTCGTGACTTTTGTCTGGGCAGACCCATGCACTCATGATCGGCGATAGTGTGACCGCGACCAAGCCCGATATGACCACGGCGATGGCCAAGGTGAAGGCGAACTCCCGAAACAACACCCCGGAGAGACCAGACAGGAATCCGATCGGCGCGTACACTACCGCGAGCGTCATGGTCATGGCAATGATGGGGGAGAGTAGCCGACGAGAAGAGGCGAGTGCCGCCTCTTTTCTCGACATGCCCTCCCGCAGGTTTCGGGCGACGTTTTCCACCACCACAATGGCATCATCCACCACCAAGCCGACCGACAGCACAATCGCCAGAATGGTCAGCAAGTTCATGGAGAAGCCGATCAGTGAGATCGCCGCTGTCGCGCCAAGAATAGAGATGGGAATAGTCAGCAGCGGCACCAGGGCGCTGCGTGCGGAGCCCATCAGGGCCAGAACCACT
>CAXEVD010000312.1:0-3080 GCA_963999395.1 uncultured Halieaceae bacterium | reverse complement strand
GCTGAGGGATGGCCATGCCGACGGCGGGTACAGGGCTCATCGCAGAATCCTCGTGGTCTTCTCGGTGACCACCAGTTCGTCGTCATCGTCCCGTACTTCCATCAACACCTCGTAGAAAATGAGCGGCCCGCTGCGGCCGGCCTTCTCGTAGATGTCGGTTAAGGTGCGCGTTGCGGTGAGCCAATCACCGGGTTTTATCGGCTTGTGATAGGTGATGTCGAGTCCGCCCGCCATCGCTTTTTCCAGTGGAAACTTGGGCAGCAGAGAGTCAATCGAGACGCCGTCGGGGGAGAGCTCATCGAGCGGGACGACGTCCCAGAATAAATGCAAATGAAAGAGCGGCGGCGCGACGTCGCCATCGAGGTATTTCGCCTGCCGGTTGTCGGTGGCGATCGCATATTTACGAATGTCCCGCCGCGTCACGATCTCCCGCCGGGGCTCGCTCTGTTTGCCAACGTGCGACAGCACATCCTCTGAGAGTAGTCCGCTCATACCTGACGGGTCTCATCCTGCCAGTAGGGGTCGCGCAGATCCCGTTTCAGTATCTTGCCGGTAGGTGCCTTCGGCAGTGCCTCCACGAAGTCGACGGACTTCGGTTTTTGATAGGAGGCCAGATGCTTGCTTGCCTCGGTTATGATCTCTTCCTCGGTGGCAGTCTGCCCGGGTTTCAAGACGACCACGGCCTTAACGGCCTCGCCCCAGGTGTCGTCGGGAATACCGAACACCGCGGATTCCAGCACGGCAGGGTGCTGGTGAATCGCCGCCTCGACCTGAGTGCTGTAGATGTTTTCGCCGCCGGAGATGATCATGTCCTTGGCACGGTCGACAATGAAAACGTAGCCTTCCTCGTCCCAGGTGGCGATGTCGCCGGTCCACATCCAGCCGCCGCGGAGGGTCTGCTCGGTGAGATCCGGTCGGCGCCAATACCCCAGCATGTTGGCCTCGGAGCGCACGACTATCTCGCCGGCGGTCTGGCCATCTCGTGGCACGGGCTCGCCCTCGGGGTCGACAACGCGGATCTCCGAGACAAAGCCCTCCCGACCGCAAGACCCCAACCTTTCGGGGTGGTCGCCGGCGATAGCGCGCTGGTGATCTTCCTGCGACAGAAAGGTCATGGTCATGCCCTCTGTCTGGCCGTAACCCTGAATCATGGTGCAGGGGAAAGCCTTCAGCGCAGCCTCTACCACCGAGCGCGGCATGGGGCCGCCGCCATATTGGAAGTTCCGCAGGCTACTGAGGTCGTAGTCTTCAAATCCCTCGACCGCCATCATCCAGTTGATCATGGTGGTGATGCCCAGAAACGCCGACACCCGCTCTTGTTGAATCACGTCCAGTGCCAGCTTGGCGTCAAAATTGATCAACACCACGGGGCAGCCGTGGGCCATGTAATTCATGGCGAGTGCCACCGGAATGTGGAACATCTGCCCGGTGAGCATGTACACGTCGGTGGGTACGACGCGTTCGGCGATGGACTGATTCAGCATGCCCATATAAAGCGAGTGGTGAGAGTGCAGAGCGCCCTTGGACTCACCGGTGGTGCCGCCGGTGTACAGGATGAGCACCGGGTCATCCCCGCTGACCCCGGCAGCCGCTGCGGGTTCTTCATCGCTCGACCAAGCGATCAACTGCTCGTAGTCGCAGTCAGCGGCGGCGGTAAAAACCAGCGTTGCTGGGGTATTCGCAGCTTTGGCGAGACTGCCCGTGAGCTCCGCATACTCCTCGGAGCCAATCAATACGGCGGGCTCGCCATCCTCAAGAATCCGCGCCATCTCGGGCTCGCTCAGCCGCCAGTTGAGCGGCTGGGCAATTAGGCCGCAGCGCGCGCAGGCGTAGAACACCTCCATGTACTGGATGCAGTTCTTGGAGAGAATGGCAACGCGATCACCCTTGTTGAGTTTGAGCTCATCACAGAATGCGTTGGCGAGCCGGCGAACACGCTCGTCAAGCGCACCAAAGGTCATGCGCCGGTCGTTGGGGATATCGATCAGCGCCTCGCGCTCAGGGTCTAGGAGCGCGGTTTTGGCTGGGATGCGACCGAGATTCATGGCAGGGATTCAGTAAGCGCTGTCGAGATCGATGTGGCGTCTGATGATCTTCCACTCACCATCGATTTGACCGATCTGATCGCGGTACACGCCGGTGGTTAACAGCTTGGTCTCGGCGTTCTCGGTCGCGAACAGGGTCAGGTAGGAGGTCACCGCCAGCGAATCTCCCGAAGCGTCAAACATGATGTTAGTGATATCGTGACGCCGCACATCGGTCTGGCTCGATTTGGCGCCGCGGTAGAGTTCCATGATGCTGTCACGCCCCTCAAATGGCCCCACCATGTCGCCCCCGGCGATCTGCATGCTCATCACGGCATCGGGCGCAAAGCAGGCGGCGAGATCATCGAGATGATTCTCATCGTAGAAGTAGGCCATCCGGTTCAACAATTCAGAGATGGCAAAGCGGTCTTCAGCTGACAGCATGGTTGGAGTCCTCTTGAGACAAAATCGTTATGGTTATGAGTGCGCGCGGCGCGCGATCACTTGTTCGGAACAAGCCATCGCACTTTAGGCTATCAGGGTGGTGAGGATCAACACACGGAACAGGGCCAGGAACGAGTGACAGCGGGTTAGACAGATATTTGCCCAGCCACCTACCCAGATAGGTAGAGACGGTCCGTCACAAGCCGCTGACTGTGCTCAGCTTCATCCCGGGATCTGGGACCCGGGGGCATCGCATCGGGCGCTGGGCAATCCAATACCATTGCTAAGGTTTGACCCATGTGACCTCCAGATCACCGACCTGTGGCTTATTGATCATTCCCTTCGGTAATGACGATTCCCGCTTGGGCTGATTTACCCAACGCTCGCAGCGCATTAGCGAGTTCGACGGATTTGGGCCTAGCATCTCGGTCCCAGAGAATAAAATTAGCGCGATGGTTATCTGCAAAAGTCCCGAGTTTTTTGCGGCGCCGAGTTTGCTACATTCCGCGTGTGAATCATCGATTGGTGAAAGGATGCACAAGAGGTACTCGCTAGTTATCGGACTTTTTTATCTCTTGCTTATGGCTTTTTGGGGGGGGGGGGGGGGGGGGG
>CAXEVD010000311.1:0-3080 GCA_963999395.1 uncultured Halieaceae bacterium | reverse complement strand
TGAAGCCGCCATCGATGCGAGCTTGTGGCGGGATCTCTACATCGCGTTAGGCGAGCCAATTGGTGAGCAGGCATGGGCGGTGCGCCTGCAGTACAAGCCGATGGTACGTTGGTTGTGGTTGGGAGCGTTGATGATTGGTCTGGGAGCGCTGGTCACTGCCTTCGACCGTCGATACCGGTCGCAGCGATCTACTGTGTCGGCAGTCGAGCCGGGAGTCGCTGCCGTTGCAGGTTAAAAAGTTCATCCCGCTCGTTGCCTTTGCGGTGCTTTCCGGTTTGCTCTTTCGTGGCTTGTCGATTGATCCCACCGAGCTACCCGCCGCGCGGTTGGGGCAGCCCTTCCCCGATTTCGCTCAACTCGAATTAACAAGCGGCCGCCAGATTTCGGTGTCAGCGTTCGCGGAGCGGCCCGCGCTGGTGAATGTATGGGCAACCTGGTGCTACTCCTGCCGCGTGGAGCACCCGTATCTGCTGACCCTTGCCGAGCAGGGTGTCCCGATTTATGGCCTCAATTACAAAGACGAACCGGTCAAGGCCAGAGAGTGGTTGGCAAAGTTGGGCGACCCCTATCAGCTCAACGTGGTGGACGTAGAGGGCTCGGTCGGACTGGATCTCGGCGTTTATGGCGCACCGGAAACCTATGTGCTCGATGCGTCGGGACACATTGCGCATCGGCATGTGGGCGTTTTGGATGAGGCGGTCTTTCGGCGCGACTTCAGCCGCTGGTTCCCTGCGGTGGCGTCGCCTGCGGCCGCAGCAGGCTCGGAGGGAGGTCCGTGAGGTCCGCGCTGAGAGCGCTGATGAGTGCCGTGATCTGTGGCCAATTGTGGCTGGCGCCGGTTGCTCTGGCAGTGATCGAGACCTACGAGTTCTCTTCTCCAGATCTTGAAGTGCGTTACCACCAGCTGAGTCAGGAGCTGCGGTGTCCCAAGTGTCAGAATCAAAATATTGCCGACTCCAATGCGCCGATTGCACGGGATCTCCGCGTGGTGCTCCACGAGCAGTTGGAGCAGGGCGCGACCGATGACGAGATCTTGGCTTATATGGTGGCTCGATATGGAGAGTTTGTCCGCTATCGCCCCGGTGTAGACCGCAATACGGTCCTGTTGTGGGCTGCCCCCGGGCTATTGCTGATATTGGGGGCTGCCGGTCTGCTATTTCATTTCAGGCAGCGCCCAGAAGCCGCTGCTAGTGAACTGACTGATGCAGAGCAGGCGGAAATCGCGCGATTGCTCGGAGAGCCCCGAGATTGAATAACGCTTTTAATGTCTTTGCGCTGCTGCTCTGGGCCGCTGCCGCAGCCTTGCTGATTTGGTTGCCCCGTATCTGGCGTCGCGGTGGTGCCCCCGAGACCAATGAGGACTGGTTGCGCCTTCGCCAGCGCGAGCTGACGGGAGAGGCAGAGGCGGCACAGCTACATGAGGAAGCCGCGCTAAGGTTACTCGAGGACCAGGTTGGACAGACCGCCCCGGAGATCAGTCTGCGTCCATCCTATTCCGTGCTAACGCAGCTTGCTGGCGTTTCGGTGGTCGCGCTCTCGGCCTGGCTGCTGTACCGACTGCTGGGCAGTTGGGAAGATGTCCAGATTGCCGAACAGCTTGGACAGATCGAGCAGTCGCAGCCAGAAGACGTGTTAGCGCTCATTGACCGGATCGCGGTTCGCGCAGAGGCGCGCCCCGATAACGCCGATTATGCACTGTTGCTGGGTGAATACTATCTGTCGGGTAACGAGCCCGCCGAGGCCTTGCGATATTACGAGCGGTTGATTGAAGCGGGTGCCACGGCCCCCGAGATTCTGGGTAAAGCGGCTCAATCCGAATTTCTCTCCTCGGGGCGGGTACTGAGTCGTCGGGCACGCGCGCGCGCCGAGCAGGCGTTGGCGGTCGACCCGATGCAGGTAGCCGCTTTGGCCACCATGGGAATGGCGGCTATTGAAGAGGCGGACTACCGGCAGGCGATTGTTTACTGGCAGCGACTTCGCGACTTGGAGCCACCGGGTTCCCCCGGGCATGACATGCTCGGCCAAATTATCGAACGTGCCCGTCAGGAGCTGGGCGAGCCTCTGCCTGAGCTCGTTGCCACTGCAGGCGTCGAGGTGGAAATCTCACTAGGGGGAGATCAGCCGTTGCCGGCTGACGCCGTGTTGTTTGTGTTGGCGCGCCCGGAGGGGGCCGAGGCAGGCATGCCGATCGCCGTGGTGCGACAAACGCTCTCAAGCTGGCCGCTGACCGTGCGGCTCGATGACAGCGCCTCCATGGCAGGCCAGCAAATTTCGAGTTTCAGCGCCGTATCGATTGAGGTGCAGGTGTCCGCCAATGGGCAGCCGGGGCGCGACAACGCGTTAGCCTGGAGCTCCCGTCCGTCGGTACCGGTTGGCTTCGGGGAGCCTGTCACAATCCGTCTTCAGGCCGAATAGTCGACGAATTTCGCCATCAAACATAGTGTTGTTGGCCGGAAGTCGATACACTACATCTTGTGTTTTTGAGTGCTGGCGGCCCGAAACGGGACGACAGCGCGAGTGACGGTTAACCAGAGTCAATAATGCGCCTGAAATCCATCAAACTGGCCGGTTTTAAGTCTTTTGTCGATCCCACCACGGTTCAGTTTCCGGGCAATATATGCGCGGTGGTCGGCCCCAACGGCTGCGGTAAGTCCAACATTATCGATGCAGTCAGATGGGTGATGGGCGAGGGCTCTGCGAAGACCCTGCGCGGCGAGTCGATGACCGATGTCATTTTCAACGGCACCACCAGTCGCCAGCCTGTCAGCCAGGCGTCCATCGAGCTGGTTTTCGATAACGCCCAGGGCAAAGTCGCCGGTGAGTTTGCGGCTTACAACGAAATTTCAGTGCGCCGGGTGGTTACCCGGCAGGCACAGTCGGAGTACTACCTGAACGGGGCGAAGTGCCGGCGACGCGACATCACTGATTTGTTTCTTGGCACGGGTCTGGGTCCTCGTAGCTACGCGATTATCGAGCAGGGCGTGGTGTCGCGGCTAATCGAGTCCAAGCCGGAAGAGCTGCGCGTTTTCATTGAAGAGGCGGCTGGCATTTCCAAGGACAAGGAACGTCGGCGCGAAACC
>CAXEVD010000310.1:0-3082 GCA_963999395.1 uncultured Halieaceae bacterium | reverse complement strand
CTAGAGAAACTCCATACCTGCAACCGCAAAATCCCGCCCGGAATTGCCGGTTCTGTCTATGGCGACCGGGTAATCGACGGGGTAGCGCTTCAAGAAGTCGAGAGCATCCTCGTCGACATAATCAACGCTGATGGCCACCACACCAAAATCTGCGGCGTCGAATTCTTTGCTCAGTCGGTTCAATGCCGGTAACGACAGTCTGCACGGGCCACACCAGCTGGCCCAGAAGTCCACATAGGTCACCCGGCCAAGATACGTCGAATCCGTTACGGTGCCCTCACCATTCGCAATCAGCGGGAGCTCCCAGGCGGGTTGGGGAAGCGGTTTATCAAGCGTGATGTGCGAGCCTCGCTCTGCGTGTGCGGTGGATGTGACGCATACGGAGCACATGAGCCCTGCTAAACAGAATCCCCGCAAGAAGAGCTGAAAGCGCTCAATCAGTCTCATCGACAATGCTTCAGCGGTTGCGACCCAGTCGCTCATGGGCATCCACCCACTCATTGGTGCGGGTCTTCTTGTCGACTCGCGCCGCGCCGGAAAGCGACAGTTCGCCGGCGACAACCAACGCCGCCGCGATTTCGCACAGCTTCAGGGCTTTGCCCTTGCCCTCGCAGCCCAGCATCCGCAGGCACTCGCGCTGGGTGGGCAGGGCGGTACCGCCGCCATAGGTCGCCATGATCACGGCGGGTAGCGTGATGGAGAAGTAGAAATCTCCCTTGCTGGTCGCGCGCTGATAGGTTGTGCACTGATTGGATTCGCCGATATTGGCTACATCCTGTCCAGTAGCCAAGTACAGGGCGGCCAGCGCATTGGCGGGATGGTTGGCGTTGTTGGACGAATTGGTCAAGATCGCCGAGAGCGTGGAGATCTGCTGGCCGTAAGCAATTTGCTCAGGGGCAACGCGCAGGTGCTTCATCAAGATCTCGCGGGGCACAGTGATTTCTGCGGTGACGCGTTTGCCACGGGTTTTGAGCAGATTCACCGAAGAGGTCTTTTTCTCCGTATCAAAGTTGCCCGAGAGCATGTAGTGCAGCATCTCGGGCCGCTGCTCGTTGACCCATTCGCAGGCGATAAAGGTCGCCCGAGACACCATGTTTTGACCAGCGGCATCGCCGGTAGAATAGTCGAAGCGCGTGAACACCATGCTGTGTGCGTGGTAACTCTCGATGTCATGCAGTTTGCCGACCGAGGTTGATGTTTCGGCTTTCGCCTTGATGGCCTCAAAGTTGTCCTTGAGCCAAAGCTGAAAGTCCCTCGCCTGACGGGCATTGCGGAAGATGAACACCGGCGAGCGCTGCATCGATTCCTCGGAGACCGTGGTCAGGACGCCCCCGCACTCCCGAATCACCTTCATACCCCGGTTGTAGGAAGCCAGCATCGTGCCTTCAACCGTCGCCATAGGGACATAAAACTCGCCCTGAGCATGTTCTCCATTTACGAGAAGCGGGCCGGCGACGCCGATCGGAATCTGGGCAACACCCCAGAAGTTCTCGATATTGCTCTCCATCTCATGGGGATCGAACGAGAACTGCTTGGTGTGATCGAGCTCTGCGCCGGTTTGCTGCTCAATGAACTGCTGACGTTGCGCAACGATCTCCAGGCTGTAATCGTCATCGGCACTACGGGGTATTTTATTGCGGTCACTCATAGAGCATTGATCCGTTGTTTGGCCTGTTGATATTGGTCGGTCAGCTTTGTTACGTAATCACCTGCGGTGCCAAGTTCTTTGACTGCGCCGATCCCCTGACCGCATCCCCATATATTCTTCCAGGCTTTGGCATCGGTATTGCCTCCCGACCCAAAGTCCATTTTGCTTGGATCGCTCTCGGGCAGGTTGTTGGGGTCGAGTCCGGCTGCTTCGATTGATGGCTTGAGATAATTGCCGTGAACACCCGTGAACAGGCTGCTGTACACAATGTCATCAGCGCCATAATCCACGATGGCCTGTTTGTAGGCCTGCTCTGCGTCCGCTTCTTCTGTGGCGATGAAGGCAGAACCGATATAGGCGAGGTCTGCGCCCATCGCCTGGGCGGCCAGCACTGAGTCGCCGGTCGCGATAGAGCCAGACAGCAGCAGTGGGCCGTCGAACCACTCTCGAATTTCCTGAATCAACGCCATGGGCGAGGTCGTGCCTGCATGGCCGCCTGCGCCCGCTGCAACGGCAATCAGCCCATCGGCGCCTTTCTCGATGGCTTTTTTGGCGAAACGATTGTTGATCACATCATGCAGCACGATGCCGCCATAGCTGTGCACCATCTCGTTAACCCATTCCTTGGCGCCTAGAGAGGTGATGACGATCGGCACCTCGTACTTCACACACATGTCCATGTCGTGCTTCAGGCGCGCGTTGGAGCCATGCACGATCTGGTTCACGGCAAAAGGGGCGGACGGCGCATCGGGATTGGCTTCGTCATAGGCTGCCAGTTCAGAGGTGATTCGCTCCAGCCATTCTTCCAAAACGGGTTCCGGGCGCGCATTGAGCGCGGGGAACGACCCTACTACTCCTGCTTTGCATTGGGCGATCACCAGATTAGGGTTCGAAATGATGAAGAGGGGAGCTCCTACAACGGGGAGTCGCAATCGGTTCTGTAATGCGGATGGCAAGGCCATGAACGGTGTCTCCTGAGTAATCAATAACAACGGAGCGCGACGCTAGCGCTCAGGTTTAGGTGAGACAAGTGCCTGTCACTGTGTCTCGCTATTCATTTAATCAATACGCTGTGCAGTCTGCTGACCAGCGCGCATAATGGAAGGCGCACTGAAAAGGAATTGGCATGTTATGTGCCAATAACTCGTCACGCAACCTACGCGGAATGAAGTAGACCGAGCAACATGTATCAACAGTATTTCGGACTCGTTGAGGCTCCCTTTTCGATCGCGGTAAACCCTCGCTATCTATTCATGAGCGCGCGCCACCGGGACGCGCTTGCGCACTTGTTGTACGGCGTAGGTAGTGGCGGTGGATTTATCCTGCTAACAGGTGAGGTGGGCACTGGTAAGACCACGCTCAACCGATGCCTGCTCCAGCAATTACCGCCCAATACCGACATCGCGATCGTACTGAACCCCGCGCTCAGCGCTG